>NZ_JAMYOQ010000028.1:0-74461 GCF_040319905.1 Mesorhizobium sp. M0833
AAATGGCAGTCGCTCCTTCGCTCAACTGCCTCTCCAAAGAATCCTTTCTCAGCCTAAACTCAACCCCAAAATCGCCATATGCGATTCCCCTGCCCGCGCGGGAGAGACGGCTGTTTAAATCCGTCTTCTGGAATCAGGCCGGATCAGCCTTCGGCCGGAACCGCCTTCGGCTTGCCTTCGCCGTCCAGCGCCACCATGACGAAGTCGGCATGGGTGACCTTCTCCATCAGGTCGGAGAGATAGCGCTGCGCCCAGGCCTCGACCTTGAGCGTCATCGAGGTGCGGCCGACCCGTTCGACATGCGTATAGATGCACAGCGTGTCGCCGATCTTCATCGGCTTGGCGAAGGACATTTCCTTCACCGCCGCCGTCACCACGCGGCCCTTGGCGCGCTCGGCGGCGCGGATGCCGCAGGCGAGATCCATCTGCGCCATCACCCAGCCGCCAAAAATGTCGCCTGCCGCATTGGCGTCCGAAGGCATGGCCAGCGTCCTGAGCGTCAGATCGCCGATCGGCCGCCCGTCCGCGTAATGCACCATGCGCGAAATCCCTTCGAGATCGGCTGCCCTCGATCCCCTACCGTCACGGCACCCAGAGGTCAATTATTCGCTGATCCATGCTTTTTGCGGCGGCCCGAGGCGCATCCCCCGAGTGGCTTGGCGCGCCTAGTAAATATTCAATAATGGGGATACAGCAGCGAAAATACCTGCAGACACTTTTGCGCACCGATCGGCGGACTTGCAGTTAACAACCCGAAGCGTGAATCCTAAAATGCCGTGGTTTAGGTTTATTCTAGAAATCACATATTCCTCTTTTTTACACAAAGTCTCAAGTTCATCTCTGCACTGTCCCATCATCTCGTTTCTCTTCTTATGCGCCTTCGACCCGCTGTCGACGTAATCAATCTCGACAACAGTGCTGCTATCCTCAAGTATTGAACTGGTGGCGATAGAGAACCCACCCACAAAATCTACCCTGCCCTTATCCTGTATGTCGTTCCATGAATAATTCCTCCCATTCGCAATCCTACAAAGTATCTCTTCAGCAATCACATCTATCGAAACATCGGCCCGACCGCCCTCCATGGTCAATTTCATCTTTTCAAGCCTACTCCGCAGGCTAGAGAATTCCAACCTTTTCTCTTGTTCAAAGGTCGTGGCATCAAAAATCGTTCTTGCTAATCGCTCGGGAAAGCATCGCCAATCTCCTTCGTACTTGGATCGAGTGGCCGTCTTTATCTTGCCCATCCAGTTTTCACTCATCGACTGGCCCGGAATCGGGTGCTGCCCTCCGAACAGAGCGTAGATGGTCATCCCGAGACCGAACGTATCGACCTTCGCTGATCTCGCTGAGCCAATTTTAGTTGGATTTGTTTGTTCGGGCGCCAAATAGCCAAAATCGTCGCGGGACTCGAAAACTACGTCCTTCTCATTGGAACCCTTGTGCCAAGACATATCAAAATCGAGAACCACGACTCTGGAATACTCCAGAGTTGCAAAGTCAAAATTCTCGATCATAACATTTGAAGGTTTTATATCCCTATGAAGAACCATCTCAGGAAGTTTGTGGCAAGAATCGACTATACCAGAAACATCCGAAACAATATTGATTCTTAGTCTCCAAGAGAAACGACTGACCTCGGTGAACAGCTCTTCCAGGCTATTTCCAGAAACGTGATCCATAACCAGAGTTGGTGGCATCTCAAAAGACTCTACAAGCGGCACAACACCGGCAACGCGATTGGCCGTCAAAATCCTCATTGATTTAACGCCTCGCCGAAACCCCCCAAGCATTTCTCTCGTATTAAGAATATGACTATGCATTATCTTCAGGGCAAAGAATTTCTCATCCTTAGATTCGGATAGATATACCGTACCAAAATTCCCGCGGCCAAGTTCTGGAAAATGCAGCTTGTACCCAAAGAAATACCTATCAATGTCAGAATTTGACCTATAAAAGGACCTTGTTTGGATGGCGTAGTCGTATCGTAAAACAAATTTTTCGAACACGTCATAAACATCTGATCCGTTACTCTCTCTAATCTCCGTCACTAACGCATTTGAAAGGAACTTTCTAACCTCTTCAGGACTCTCATTAGCGATCAGTCTGGGGCTATCTTTCTTGCTCAGCTCGGTATCGAATAGACGACTTGAGATTGCTTCTCCCGGGGCCGCCTCTGCATCCAGCGATCTAAATGAGTTAATGTCGTCGACAATCGCATTTACAACTGCCTGATGGTCATTATTATTATTTGCACTATAGAATATTCTCTGGACATTGTTGTCAGACGCCCATTTTGTCGCTTGCTGATCCTTGCGATTTGTTAGCCAGAACAGCCTAGGAGCTTCAAACCCCGCCTCCCTAAGAGACACCAACCGCTCTGAGATAGCCAGATCGTCGACACTAATTCCATAAAACAGAACTGTGTGATTTAAGTATAATTATGACAGAAAAAGATCATGCGCCTTTGTTTCCCTAAGCTTGTTTAGCTGATATTTCGTAATAACCCAAGTTTCTGAGTCTGAGATATGCCCGTGAATATAAACGAGAAACGGTCGTTCGTCTGTTATTACTTGCCATTTTCTCGAAAGTTCGAATCCGTATATTGGAAGTATATACTCACCCTGGTTCGATCTCGAAAAAGCCTCACCTGCAAGCCGATCCAAATTCAAGGTCACGACCCCGCGCGGCGTTAGGTTGAATAGGCGGCTGTAGGAAGTCGACGAAACATCGTGCGGCACGTCTAGGCTATTTCTAACTAGACCATTAAATGTTGCAGCAGTCAAAAGCTCACGCGCCGATTCAAAGAACGACCAGTAGTCGTCTAAGCCTTTGGTATTTCTAAATTTTATGTCGTCAAATTTGGGGTTCTCATCCCATTTGGCATCACGAAGGTTGTCGAGGTGCAATTGGACAAGACGTCTGAGCCCGTGCCAATCCGGCAAGCCTGCTGGTTTACTGACGCCTGAGCCTATGACTAGAGTCAGTGGGGCGATGTGTTCGCTTATTGCCTTGCGCAATAAGGTGTATGCGGGTTGTTTGAATATTTCGTTGAACGACATCGAGTTTTCCCAGCACGCTGTAAGGGCACGCTACAATCCCCTCAACCTGACCGCTAGGTTTTTTATTGTTGATTAACGAGTTTATTTTGGTCGGGACATGGGGCAAGAATCGAGTTCAGGGAGTGGGAAGTACCCTGCCGAATTCATGGAGGCCGTCCTCGGTTTTCTGCGCTGAGTTGGTGCATGAACGGGATGCTGAGTGAAACCCCGTTTTCGAACATCGCGCATGGGCCGCAACCTGTGATGCGCTAACGCATAGCTCAAGGCTAGACTGGGTAACAATAGATAGCGGATTACGGCTGATATGGAATTTACCTTTCGCCCACTGACGCCCGATCTGTGGCCCGCGCTCGAGGACCTGTTCGGTGACAGCGCCGTCTGCAGTCGTTGTTGGTGTATGTACGGGCGGATCGGTCGTTCTTATCGAAAGCGATCCAGTGAGGAAAACAAGGCAGCGTTCCGGCAAGCCGTCCAGCATGGTCCGCCTCCGGGTTTGCTTGCTTTCGACGGCGATGTGGCTGTCGGCTGGTGCCAGGTGACGCCACGAGATGCCCTGCCCTGGCTCGATCGGCTATTTCGGCTCAAGCGCGTGGATGACAGGCCGGTCTGGTCCCTGTCCTGCCTCTACGTGCGAAAACAATGCCGCCGGCGGGGCGTAACATCCCAGCTGATTGCACAGGCCCTGGAAGTCGCAAGGCGCGCAAATGCTCCTGCCCTCGAAGCCTATCCTTTCGACGCCGACGTATCGCCGAGCGCTTCCGGCAGCGGATATGCCTCCACCTTCGCGCGCGCCGGGTTCAGGGTGGTCGCACGCAGGACGCCGGCCCGCCCGATCATGCGCTATGATTTCAAGCAGATTGCCGATCATCGCCTGTGATGCTCGGACCGGTTGGCGGAGGAACAATTGGCTTTAGCGCTCAATCGAATTGTTCTCTACGCCAAGAACCTGGAAGCGACAGTCGCCTTCTACGAAAAGCATTTCGGTTTCAAAGCGCATCGAGAGGACGGCGACCGTATTGTCGAATTGGTCAGTCCAGCCGGAGGCACACGCCTGATGCTCCACCAGGCTGGCAAAGGACAGCGGTCGGGACAATCGACCGTTAAACTGGTTTTCGATGTCGAGGACGTCCAGGCGTTTTCTGCGCAATGCGCCAGGGACGGCCTGCTATTCGGCGCCCCGCATGAGGCGGGCGGCTATGTTTTCGCCAACGCCCATGACCCATGCGATAACACGATTTAAATTTCCAGCCGCGCCTTCCGCAAAGCAGTCGCGTCATAGCGTGAGCAACGCGCGCCAGTCGCTTTTTTCACAAGCGATGCCGGAAGCTCCGGTGATGGCGACGGTCCGCGGCGTCTAGGCTGGGCGAAATTCAGGGCCATCTTTATCCACCATGCAGACCTATGACTTCATCATTGTCGGTTCCGGCTCGGCCGGCTCGGTCCTGGCCGAAAGGCTGTCGGCTTCCGGCCGCTTCTCGGTGCTGGTGCTCGAGGCCGGCGGCAGCGACCGCCGCTTCTACGTGCAGATGCCGCTCGGCTACGGCAAGACCTTCTTCGACCCGGCGGTCAACTGGAACTACAAGGCCGAGCCGGACCCGGGTCTCGCCGGCAATGTCGACCACTGGCCGCGCGGCAAGCTGCTCGGCGGGTCGAGCTCGATCAACGCCATGGTCTGGATCAGGGGCGCGCGCGAGGATTTCGACGCTTGGGCAGCGGCCGGCAATCCCGGCTGGGGCTTCGACGACCTGCTGCCCGCCTTCAAGGCGCTGGAGGACAACCAGGCCGGCGCCGACCAATGGCGCGGCGTCGGCGGGCCGCTGCATGTCACCGACTGCTCGACCTCCGTCCATCCGCTCACCAAGCGCTATCTCGCCGCCGCCAACCAGGCCGGACTGCCGCTCAACCCGGATTTCAACGGCGCCTCGCAGGAAGGCGTCGGCGTCTACCAGATCACCACCAGGAACGGCCGCCGCATGTCGGCGGCGCGCGCCTTCCTGCGCCCGGCGATGAAGCGCAAAAACGTCCGCGTCGAGATCAACGCGCTGGCGACCAAAATCCTTTTCGAGGGCAAGCGCGCCATCGGTGTCGAGTATCTCCAGAATGGCGCCACGAAAACCGCCCGCGCCGGCCGCGAGATCATCCTGTCGGGGGGTTCGGTCAATTCGCCCCAACTTCTCCAGCTCTCCGGCATCGGCCCGTCGGCGCTACTTGGCGCGCTCGGCATTCCTGTCGTTCACGCCAACGAGAATGTCGGGGCAAACCTGCAGGACCATGTCGGCGTCAACTACACCTTCAAGGGCAGGCAGCCGACGCTCAACCAGATCCTGCGTCCGTGGTGGGGCAAGCTGCTGGTCGGCATGCAATACGTGTTTTTGCGCTCAGGCCCGCTGTCGCTGTCGATGAACAATGCCGGCGGCTTCTTCCGCACCGATCCGGCGGCGACGAGGCCCAACATGCAGCTCTATTTCCAGGCGTTTTCGACCGTCATTCCGAAGAGCGGCGAACGGCCGATCCTGACGCCCGATCCGTGGCCCGGCTTTTCCATCGGGCTGTCCAACTGCCGTCCGTCGAGCCGCGGTGAAATCATGATCCGTTCCGCCAATCCGCGCGATTATCCCAAAATCGTCGCCAACGCCTTTTCGACCGAGGCGGATGTCGCTGAAATGCTGGCGGCGGTGAAATTCGTCCGGAAGATCGCCTCGATGCCGGCAATGGCCGAGATCATAGAGGAAGAAGTTTTGCCCGGTCCCTCGATCACCTCCGACGCGGACCTCATCCAGGATTTCAGGAAGCGCTCGGGCACCGTCTATCATCCGGTCTCGACCTGCCGCATGGGGCCGGACGCGGCGCGCGCCGTCGTCGATCCGCGCCTCAAGGTACACGGCATCCAGGCGTTGCGCGTCATCGACGCCTCGATCTTTCCGGACAACATAACCGGCAACACCAACGCCGCCGCGATCATGACCGGATGGAAGGGCGCCGAACTGGTTCTGGAGGATCAGAAATGAAAATCACCGACGTCAAGACCTGGGTGGTCGGGAATCCGCCGCCCGGCATCGGCGGCAAGTATTTCATCTTCGTCAAGCTCACCACCGATGGCGGCGTCGTCGGTTATGGCGAGGCCTACAACGCCACCTTCTCGGCCCACGTCACCGCAAAAATGGTCGAGGACATGGCAGAGCGCTATCTGATCGGCCGCGATCCGCACGACGTCGAAAATTTCTTCCGCCGCGCCTATTCATCCGGTTTCACCCAGCGCCCCGACGTGTCGGGCATGGGCTGTTTCTCGGCGCTCGAAATCGCCTGCTGGGACATCATCGGCAAGGAGGCCGGCAAGCCGGTCTACAAGTTGCTTGGTGGCCAGGTGCACGAAACGCTGCGTTCCTATACCTACCTCTACCCGCACAGCGGCAGCGTCCACTCCGAGGACGCCCGCGGCAAGAACGTCTACAACGACCCCGATCTGGCCGCCGCCTGCGCGCTCGAATATGTCGAGCAGGGTTTTAACGCGGTCAAGCTCGACCCGGCCGGCCCCTACACCGCCTTCGACGGCCACCAGCCGCGCCTCGTTGACATCGACCTCTCCGCCCGTATGGTCAAGGCGATCCGCGAGGCGGTCGGCACCCGCGCCGATATCCTGTTCGGCACGCACGGCCAGTTCACAGCTTCGGGGGCGCTGCGCATGGCCCGCGCCATCGAGCCTTATGACCCGCTGTGGTTCGAGGAGCCGGTGCCGCCCGACATGCCCGAGGTGATGGCGCAGGTCGCCCGTGCGACCTCGATCCCGATAGCCACCGGCGAGCGGCTGACGACCAAGTTCGAATTCGCGCGTGTGATCGAGAACCGCGCGGCGACCATTCTGCAGCCGGACCTTGGCCGCTCCGGCGGCATTCTCGAAACCAAGAAGATCGCCGCCATGGCCGAAGCCTATCACATCCAGATCGCGCCGCACTGCTATTGCGGGCCGATCGTCGGCGCCGCCAACATCCAGCTCGCGGTGACGCTGCCCAACTTCCTCATTCTGGAATCGCTGAAGCAGTGGGGCGGATTTCACGAGAAGCTGCTCAAGAAGAAGATCGAATGGCAGGACGGCAATGTCATCCCGTCGAAGGAGCCCGGCCTCGGCGTCGAACTCGATGAAGCCGTTTGCGAAGCGCATCCCTGGACCGGCAAGGACCTGCATTTGCAGATGATGCAGACACCGCTGATGCCGTGAGCGCCAGCCTGATCCGCAACGGCTTTTGCCGTCGCCGTCTACGACCGGGGCCCGGCGCCTGGTTCCTCGGCACAGAGGATTTGACGGGTCGCTTGCGTTGACGGACCGCATGCCTTGGTGATTAGCGCAAACGCCCATCGCTTCGTCATCCTGGGGCGGAGCAAGGAGCGAAGCGACGCGGCGCAGACCCCGGGATCCATGCCGCGACTTCAGAGCGCTGCTGCGGTGCAAAATTCTGCTCCGCTGCACTCTTTGATCAAGGTTACGGCATGGATCCCAGGGTCTCCGCGACGGAGCTTCGCTCCTGCTTCGCCCTGGGATGACGAAGTTGGGAGGGATTCGGCCAATCTCCAAGGTTTGCGATTTACCACCGACAGGAACGACCGACGTTCGCTGCCGATGGGCCGCCACCTGCCAAAATCACTGTTTCAAGGAATTGGTCGACCATGATCGTCAGGCTTCTGGAAGATGCGATCGGAACCGATCTTCGCGCGCCTGGTTTCCCGGCCAAGTTCGAGGCCTGACATCAGGCAATTGTCACGCGATTTCAGCGCATTGGCCGGATCGCTGGAATCACCGCCGAAAGAACTTGAATCAACCCCTCAATGCCTTGATTCAATATCTCAGCGTCAAGGCGCCGGGCAGGATCTCGAAGGTCGCCGGTATGCGACCCGGCGATTCGCCGTCTATGTCGATCAGGGCGGCGTTCTTTTGCACATCGCCGATCGGCTCGACAACCACTTTCTTGCCGCGCAGGATGGTGATCGCCGGATGGTTGCGGTGCCGCCCGCCATAGAGCAGGCGGATGTCCCAGATCAGCTTCAGCTTGCCGGCGGCGCGCAGAATGACGATGTCGAACTCGCCGTCGTTAACCTCGGCATCGGGCGCGATCATCATGCCGCCGCCGAAGAATTTGCCGTTGGCCACCGCCACCAGTGCCATGCGCGCCTCGACCGGGGCACCGTCGTCGATGGTGATCGCAACGTCCTGGAAGCGGTAGCGGAGGAACTCCCAGACCGTGCGCCAGTAGAACAGCGCCTTGGCGGAAACCTTGCCCTTGCGCTTGTCGGCGTTGACGGCCCGGTCGGTGGCGCCGGAAAGCCCGAGGCTGGCGATGTTGATGAAATGGCGGCTGGCCAGCGCGCCGTGGTCGTCGACATAGCTGATGCAGCCGGCATCGACCTTGCGCCCTTTGGCCTCGGCAATCCGCTTCAGTGTCAGGTCGACATTGTTCGACAGGCCGAGCCCGCGGGCGAAGTCGATGCCGGCGCCGCACGGCAGCAGCCCAAGCTCGGCCGTCCGGCCGCTTTCTCGGAAAGCTTTCAGCAGCCCGTCGGCGACCTCGCTGGCGGTGCCGTCGCCGCCGGCCGCGATCACCAGCTCGAAGCCGATGGCGGCAAGGTCGAGCGCCAGCCGTTCGGCATCGCCCTCGGCCTGCGTTTCACGCAGCTCGAAATCGCCGAAATGTCTTTTCAGTGACGCCGCAACCTCGGGCCAATGCCGCTTGAGCCTGCCGCCGCCGGCGATCGGATTGAGAACCACCGCGACCTTCAAGCCCGCCTCCCCAAGGCCATCGAACACGCCTTCCAATCATTTGCCGGCATTGAAGCCCGCGCCGGCCCGCGGGGCAAGATCGAATGTCCGACAATGCGGTTTTGGCCTCGAGGCGGCAAATCCCGGCCGGCGGCGGCAGAGATCGGAAAGTCGGCGTTTTGGCAGGGTCAGTCCCCGATAATCCCGCTATCCACAGGCACGCGGCAGTTCCGCCAAACACTTATCCGACATACATTAAACCCATCTCAGGCGGCTACCGATCGCCACGCCGAAAGGCACAGCGGAACGGCGGATTTCCTGAGGCCCGTACGGCCCTGACCGAGAACAGGCTTGCCTGTTGGAGGGATGGAAGCCGAGACCTACGGGGCCGCGGAAAGCGTGCGAACGCCGACGGCGGACCGATGCTGCCATGAAGGACGGCAAAAACCTTCGATGGCGCGCCGGGCAAAGCTCGCAAGAGTGGAGACCGGCGTGGTCCGGAACGGACGCTACCCTCGGGCGGCGACTGGCAGGACCCTCAAAATCAAGGCCGGCATGGCGCGACATCTTTCGGGAGTTGCTGCCGCGACCGTGTCCTGATCTGACAGGGAGGCGCTGGGAGAAATCCCGGCGCCGACTGTCTTTGTGGCCCCGCCGGACGATTTTGCCGGCGACGCTTCACCCTGCGCCAAAATCAGCTACTATCCATTTGCCGTCGGGGGCCGCTTAAAAGGGCTGACGGCAGGGGGACATTTCATGACGCTCATCCAGAAGCTTGCTGTTGCCTATGCTTTCCTGTTCTTCGGCGTTGTTGCCATCGGCTATGTGCCGGCCTTCAACGATGCCGGCGGCAATCTGTTCGGCCTGTTCTCGCTGCAATGGTATGATGATTTGCTGCACGCCTTCTCCGGCGTCTGGGCGCTGGCGGCCGCCTTCATCTCGCACCGCCAGGCGGTGTTCTATTTCAAGCTGTTCGGCTCGGTCTATCTGTTCGACGGCGTGCTCGGCCTGGTCACCGGTTCCGGTTGCCTCGATGGCGGCATTTTCATCAACGGCTTCCGCTCCTTGAACGACATCGAATTCCCGGCCCGCTTCTTCGCCAACCTGCCGCACATCGTCATTGGCGGCTTTGCCGTCTATGTCGGGTTCTGGCTATCGAAACGTGTGTACGACCATTTCGCCACGGCCTGACCGGCCATGTTCCTGTTCCGCTGGCTGAAGCGCATCATCAAGGCGATCCTCTGGCTCGTCGTCATTGTCGTGTTGATCCCGATTGCCGGGCTGGCCTACGGCTTTCTCACGACGCCGTCGCTGGACACAACGCCATTGCCGGGCGTCGCTGAGGGTGCCCCGCCGAAGGCGCTGGCCGACAAGGTCCGTGCTGATATCCCCGGCTACCAGCGGCCGGAGGAATCGACCTTTCTTACTTATCCGGAATGGGCCATCGTCTACGCCGCCCGCGAATATGCCGGCTTCGTCGACAAGAACCAGCCGAGCGGTTTTCCCTATCTCTCCTATATCGGCCGTTTCTGGCAGGACTATGCGACGGTCATCCGCGCCAGCTCCGCCTACAAGTTCAACCTCGACAACCACCAGATGCTGGTGATCATCGGCACCAGCCACACGATCGAGCACGCCATCCAGTGGGCCTATGAAAATACGGTCGGCCGCGTCACCGAAGCGACAGCCGGCAAGCGCACCGCCGTCGACATCTACCAGGCCAAGGTGGCGGCGGAGTATGCCGGTTTTCTCGACCAGGTGCCGTGGTACCAGTTTCCCTATGCCGAAAAGCGTGCCGGCCTGTTCGCCGTCCAGCCGGCAGCGGACGACAGCGCTGTCCGTACCAGCGAACGCAAGCTCGCCTTCGGCCTCGCCGACACCATCAAGCAAGGCTACGCCGATCTGATCAAGTCGGCGCTCGCCGCCACCACCGACCCGGCCTTGCTCGACATTCACGTCTGGGCCAAGGGTCCGGTCAGCGAGGTGACGCGCAACGAGCCCGACACTTTGCTGGAGCGCGATCTCGGCGCCGACGGCACGGTCTTCGTCACCAGGCGCTATCAGGTGTTCACCGACATGATCCCGCGCCTGATCGGCAAGGGCATCTCCTTCGTCGAGATCGGCGGCAATGACGAGATCATGGTCACCATGCTTTCCAACGACGAAATCAAGGTTCCCGAAGGTGCACGCACCTTGTTCAGCTACCCGCTTCCGGCGGAACCTTCGACGCGACGCACCGGCCTGACCGTCGCCGTGCGCAAGCTGCACATCGTGCTGCCGGTGTTGATGACGCCAGGCTCGAGCACGTCTACGATTACTGAGGCCTTTCGGCCACAGCCGGCCCCGGCAAGACGTTGCGTGATGCTCCGCCACGCTCATTCCACAATCGCGGCCAAATCCCGCCTTGTTCCGCAACGATTGATGACACCGCAGCAATTTGTCCTGCGCACATCGCCAGGCAACTCGGAGGGACAAGACCGTGATCAAGACCGCCCTTGTCGCCATGACCATCGTCGGCTGCGATTGCGACGCCAGGCTTTGCGAATATATCGGCGAGACGCCCGCCAAATGGTCGACCATCGCCGAATGCGAAGCGGCGATGAAAAGCCAGATGCTGCACGAGCGCAATTTCGACTATCCGCTGGTCTCCGGCATCTGCCGCACACAGAACTCGTCATCTCAGCTCGCGGCGACCGCTTCGGAGCCCGAATTGACGACGGCCAGCACCGCCGCGACAGACCCGCTGCCACCGGAGCTGAGCCATCGGCCCAGTGCTGCCGTCGGAACGCAGGCAACGGCGACGGAAACGGAAGCCGTCCGGCCGGTCGCCTATGAAGCGGCGGTCGATGGCGGCCGCGCCGTGCTCTACCGCACGAAGGCGGGTTACGCCGTGGTCAAGACCGATCTCGGCCGCGCCGCAGCGGCAACGATCGGCATCGCCAAGCGCTCGGCGAACTGGCTGGCGGCGAAACTGCCTGACGGTCTGTAACCGACGCTCAGGCCGTGCCGATCAATGCCCTGATGGCGCGATAAAAAGTTGACGAAAACAGCTCACCCGGATCGTATTGCAGCTTCTTCGCCAGGAAGGACGGCAGTTCCGGATAGGACGCAAGCAGCTCCTTGCCCGTGTAATGGAGCTGGTAGGGCAGGAAGAAACGCCCGCCATGCTTGATCGTCACATCGATCAGCGCCCTTGTCAGCGTCCGCATCCTGGCATTGCCGTCGGCGTCGGTCGGCTGATTGATGTAGAGCACCAGCGAATAGGCCGGCTCCGGCGCATAATTCAGCGCCACATCCTCTTTGTGGACGACGCGCACCGACGCGTTGAGCACCGGCAGGCTCTGGTTGCGCAGGATCTCGCGCGCTTCGGCGATAAACGGGTTATAAGCGGCGCGCGGGATGAAATACTCGTGCAGGATGTCGGTCTCATCGAGCAGATCGTTGAACAGATAGGGCACTGAATCGTGCATCGGATTGTTGCGGGTGACGAGGCAGGCCTCGCCTTCGGCCATTGCCGTCGTGCGCGCCACCGTGCAGCTCTCGAATTGCGGCTTCAGCGTCTTTTCGGTGAACCATTTCAGTTCCTGGAACAGGCTTCCCCATTTCGCCAGGTTGATGATCACCCGTTTGAGCCCGACTGAACCCGGTTCGCCGATTGCCGGCTGGTCGGCCGGCGGCTGGTTGGCCACCTTGTCATAGCGGTAGACGATCATATCCTCGAGGAAATTACCCGGCGCTGTCGACAGGTGCCCATAACACAGACCGATCGCCCTGTTTGGCTCCAGCACCTCGGCGAAGAACCTTGGAAAGTCGTCCGATTTGATGATCTCGCGCGAGGTCCGGTAGACGGCGTTGTCGACAATGTCGAGCGTCGCCTCCAGCACCACGCCGAACAGGCCGTAGCCGCCGACGACGTGGCGGAACAGCTCGGTGTTTTCGGCCGGTGAGCAGGTTGTCACCGAACCGTCCGCCAGCATCACCCGCATCGATCGGATCGAGCCGGCGACAGAGCCGGCCTGGTGGTCCATGCCATGCGCGTTGACCGACAGCGAGCCGCCGACCGAAAAGATGTCGGTCGACTGCATCGCCTTCACCGCAAAGCGCGGGTGCAAAAGGTTCTGGATGTCGTGCCAGCGCGCGCCCGGCTGCAAGGTCATCGTCTTGGCAGCCGGGTCGATGCTGACCTTGTTGAATTTGCGCATGTCGAGGACCAGTGCGTTGTCGTCGAAAGCGTGTCCGCCCATCGAATGGCGCACCGCCGCGACCGAGACCTTCAGGCCATTGGTGCGGGCAAAGGCCAGCGCGCTCGCAATGTGGTCTTCCTCGCTGACTTCGACAACGCCGTAGACCGGCGTCATCGACAGGCCGCTGGCATCGTTGATGTCGCCGCCCTTGGTCAGCCATGGCAGCGACGGATCGTAGGCTGGCGGGCCCTCCGGCGGCTTCTGCGCCAGATCGATGCCGTCAATGTCGGCGATGCGCCCGGAATTCTTCTGCCCCGAAGGACCGCGCGCCAGCCGCGCCACGGTCGTTCCGCCCCAGACCATCGCGCCGCCGACCACCGTCGCACCAAGCAGCAGCCGCCGCGACAGGCGAAACCCCTTGCGTTCTTCGACCATGACACCCCTCGCTGCCTCAGGGATAGCGCGGGTTTTCGGCAAAAACCAGAGCCGGAGTGCGTAGCAGAACTAGCGGCAGTTGCGGCATCAGCATCAGGAGCATTTTCTTATGGTTGCAATTGATGTATTATTCGCGCTATGATTGAAAATCCGAACGGATCCATGATGATGCTGACCATTGTATGGGCGCCCATTCCATGAAGCTCGTGTCCCGCGCGATACTGTCCCTGATGCTAGAGCTTGCTCCGATATGCGCCGAGGCTCACGACTCCAGTCAGGGCGACGACAGCGTCGTCGCAGTCGCGCCTGACGATCCAGATATGGCGGCGGCGACTGCACAGGCACGTGCCACCCTGGATGCATTCCTGGCATTATCCCAGACACCGCCACCTGGAACGGACACATTCAAACTGAAGGTGATGATCAAGGACGGACATGTGACCGAACACTTCTGGGTCATCCCGTTCCAGCGGAACGAAACCGGATTCGTCGGGATATTGGCGAATGAGCCACATAGCGTCCACAACGTCGTGGCTGGCCAGTATGTAAATTCAACCGAGACGATATTTCCGACTGGGGATATACCAAAAACGGTCACCAGGTTGGCAGTTTCACCGTCTGTGTGATGTTCAAGTCGATGCCGAAGGAAGAAGTCGACTACATGCGTAGCCAACGCGGCTTCGATTGCTGACCGCCCAGCCGGACTACCTCGCCTCCTCGTCCTTCGCCCCGATCTTGCGCACCAAAGCCGCCGTCGCCAGCATCGCGCCCATGTCGGCGATCATCGGCGCGACATGCTTGGTGTAGTCGAGGCGCGTGGAGCTATCCGGGAGCTCGAAGAAATTCCTTTCCTGCGGCAGCAGGAGGAAGCCGTCGCTGCCGTTGAGCGCGACGCGTGCCGGATCGTTCGGCCGGGTCTCGCCGAGCCATTGCAGCGCCTGCGCCAGCCGGCCCGTCACCAGCGGCCGCGCCGCCTCGATATTGTCGGTGCGGAACTTATAGGCGGCGTCGAGTTCGGGTACGCCGCTGGATAGTTCCTGCATCTTGCCGCCGAAGATGCCGCGGAGGAAGCCGACAACCTTGTTGGTCCGGCGCGCGGCCACCAATGTGCCGGGGAACGGCACGATCGTCTCGAAAGCGACGATCACGCCCTTGAACACTGCCGTCGTGCTCTTGCCCGTCCCTTCCCGTAGATCTGCTTCGTACAGCTCGAATGGAAACCCTTCGTAGCGGCCGGAGAAAACATCGTCGAAAGACTGTCGGTTGAACGAACCAACCGTCTCACGCGGCAGCCGGTCGAACGAATTCGGCTTGACGTTGTTCCGATACCGCATGTCCTCGATGAAACCGAAGATACCGCATGTCCTCGATGAAACCGAAGATGATCGGCAACAGCGTGCTGCGAAACGACTGCTGCAATTTGCTCGCTGGCTTGATCGCCCGGAAATAGAGCAAGATCGCTGCCAGGAGTCCGCCGACATAGAGGAACACATGCGGGGTCGAGACCCACTGCTCGTTCGGGTCGGCAACCCCGTTGAAGAGCCAGGCCACAAACACCACGAACGCCAGCACCAGCCCGATGAACAGTGGGACCCGCCAGCGCGTCCGGCGATGGGCCGAAGCTCTTTCGGCCTCATAGGCCTCGATGTTCTTCCTGAGGCCGGCGATCACCGCTTCGCTCGGCATGAAATCCGCAGTTTCCATCACCCACCGCCGCCACAAGCCTGCCCGCGCTGGGCATGATAGCCGGTTTGGTGGACCGCGTCAGCGCAGCCGTCAGCGCCCGGCACTGAAGATCGCATCGAGGCGGGCCAGAACCCTTTGCCTTGGATTTCCCTTCAACATTTCAACCGGCACCAGCCGCTCGTGATCGCCGGCGCGCAGCCGCATGAAGGCATGCAGCCGGTAGGCGGCAATGGCGCCGCGCGTGCCGGGATCGGCGCTGATGTCGACGACGAGAATGGCACCGATGCGGCCAGGCCAAGGCTGGCGCGCGAAGGCGGTGCCGAAGAAATCGCCGAGTCCATAGGCGACGAGCGTCTTGCCGATCCGCTCGATCGGCTGCACGACATGGGCATGATGTCCGGCGACCAGGCCGACGCCGTGTTCGGCCAGAAGCCGCGCCAGTGCCCGCGTCTTCGCACGTGGAAAATGCCGGAATTCCCAATCCCAATGCGGCACCGCGCAGAGGAGGTCGACACCCGAAGCGGCATCGCGCGGCCATTGCGCCGGATTGCTTTCCATCGAGACACGGCCCGCGAACTGAGCCGCGTCGGCATTGCGCCACAAGGTAAAGGCGGCAAGGCCTATTGTCAGCGGTCCCACCGCAAACCGCTCGACTGGAGCCCCAGCGCCGATTGTGCGGATGCCCAATTGCTCCAGCGCGGCGACCGTCTCGTCGAAGCCGGCGATGCCCTGGTCGAGCACGTGGTTGTTGGCCAGCGACAGCACCAGTTTCTCACGCGAAATGCCGGCGGCGGCCAGCGCCTCGGCAAGGAACCGCTCGCTCATCGCGTGATGCGTGCCAAACCTCGTACCCAAAACAGCGCTCGGCCGTTCCACCACCGGGCTTTCGCAATTGCCGACCACGAGATCGGCCGAGGCGAACAGCGCCGCGATCGCGGGGTCGCAGTCCGGCGCGCCGCGATTGGCCACCGCCGAGATATCGCCGACGAAAGCCAACCGCACCGTGCGCGCCGGCGGCGGGTCGAGCAGGGCTGCGTCCGCCGGAGCAAAGCCGCGCGCGTCGCCATTGAGCGAAGGCCGGAGGAAGCGTGGCAGCCAGGACAGTTTGTAGGAAAGCGGATAATTCGACACGCGACGGCCCAATGGTTTGCCTTGTGTAGACCGCCAGCCGGATTGATTGAAGCGCTGACTGTTATCGTTGATCCACAGGGCTACAGGCGCGCGAACCAAATGCGTGTATGATCCGCTGCGGAGCGATAAAAGGGGCGATCACGATGATGCGTTATTCCAGGCTGATGGCATGCGCCATCGTTCTTCTCCTGCCGCTGTCTTCGGCCGGCGCCGCAGTGCCGGGTGCCGCGGCACTGTTCGAGGCAAAAACCGTGACTGAGCGCGACAGCGCTCTTGCCACGCTGGAAGCCGCCGCGCCAGGCGATCCGGCAGCCGCCTACGCCGCCGGCGCCGGCGAATTCTTCACCGCGCTGGAGATCCTGGCCGGCGGCCTGCACCGCCACGGTTTCGAAAGCCCGCGATCGTTCACGCTGCCGCTGATGCGGCTGCCGGTGCCGGACAACCCCGATCCCGAGCCGCTGACCTACGGACAATTCCGCGCCATTCTCGTCGCCTTCCGCGACCGGTTGGAGAAATCCGCAGCCATGCTGGGTTCGGTACCCGCCGACGCGGACATCGGCATGGTCATCGACCTCACCCGCCTCGGCATCGATCTCAACGAGGATGGCCAGATCGCGCCGGACGAAAGTGCCGCCGCGATCATGGCGTCTCTGTCACGCGGCGGCGGTGTGCCAGACGCGGCCGCACCCGCCCTCACCTTCCGCTTCGACCGCGCCGACGGCTATTGGCTGCAGGGCTATGCCGAGTTCCTGATGGCGCAGGCCGACTTCTGGCTGGCGCATGATTTCAAAAACGCCTTCGACGGCTCCTTCCACATGCTGTTCCCGCGCGCAAAACTGCCGCTGCAGGATACGCTCGTGCCGCTGGACGGTGGCATGAATGGCGGCATCCTATCGTCCGAATGGCGCCTCGCCGACTTCATCTCCCTGGTGCATCTCATCAACTGGCAAGTGGTCGAGCCTGAGCGCCGGCAAGCGGCGCGCCGCCATCTGATGGAGATGATCCGACTGTCGCGCGAAGACTGGAAAGCCATCCGCGCCGAAACCGACAATGACCGCGAATGGCTGCCCGGGCCGCAGCAGAAAGGCGCCAGCCCGCTGACCGGCCTTGAAGTCGGCGAGCAGCAGGTGCAGGCCTGGCTCGCCGCCCTGGCCATGGCCGAGGATCTGCTGGAGGGACGCAGCTTGCTGCCGCATTTCCGCATCGCCGACAAAGGCATCAACATGAAGCGCTTCTTTGATGAGCCAAAGCCCTTCGACCTGGTGCTGTCGATCACCGGGCCGGCCATCGCGCCCTATCTCGAACGCGGTAAGATTCTCACAAGCGAGGAGTTCAACCAGATCCAGCGCCAGTTCGGCGGAGCCGGGTTTCTGACGTTCGCGCTTTGGTTTAACTGAGAAGGAAGCCTGGAGGGTGCTCCTGACAGCCTGCCGTCAGGAGCCAAATTGCCCCTCGCGCCACCCGCCACTCCGCTCTTTCCATTTTGGCCGATACCTCCCATATTCGGGCCATGGCCAGACTCTCCGACAAGAAAACGCCGCCGCCGGCGAATGACGATCGCGCTTCGCCGCCCAAGCGACGCAGCCCGCTGACCGATTTCCTCGATGCGTCGGAGCCGCTGCACAAGGGCGGCTTTGCCGAGGCGCCGCAGGCCGAGTTTACCGGTGCGCCGCTGACCGGCTCGATTGCCGACTGGGCCGAGCAGATCGAGCAGGAGGCCGAGAAGGAAGGGCGTCAAATCTCCCTCCTCGAGGGGGAGATGTCGCCGAAGGCGACAGAGGGGGTCGGCAAAGGAAGCGCTCGGCATGAAGGGTCGCAGAGCACTGCCGCACCGACCCCACCCGGCGGCTCCGCCGCCACCCTCCCCTCGAGGGGGAGGGAAGGCGCCAAGTCTGCCAAGAAAATCCCCGAGCGCTCCTCTTCCCCCGGCCGGACGGCGCGCGGCACCTCGATGGGCGGCGCGGCTTCGGCGCGGGAGCGCACTGCGGCCGGTCTCAATCCGGTCGCCGGTCTCGACATTTCGCTGGAGGACGCCGAGGCCATGGCCTCGGGCGGCGTCACCGCCACCGTCGCAGCGCTGTCGGCGCTGATCGAATCCGGCAATCCGCTGCACAAGGATGGCGTGCTGTGGACGCCGCACCGCCCTGCCCGGCCGGAGAAGTCCGAAGGTGGCATCGCCATCAGGATGGTCTCGGATTTCGAGCCGGCCGGCGACCAGCCGACCGCGATCAAGGATCTCGTCGAGGGCGTCAACAGCAACGACCGCACCCAGGTGCTGCTCGGCGTCACCGGCTCGGGCAAGACCTTCACCATGGCCAAGGTGATCGAGCAGACGCAACGCCCTGCTCTGATCCTGGCGCCCAACAAGACGCTGGCCGCGCAGCTCTATTCCGAGTTCAAGAAATTCTTCCCGGAAAACGCCGTCGAGTATTTCGTCTCCTACTACGACTACTACCAGCCCGAGGCCTATGTGCCCCGGACCGACACCTACATCGAGAAGGAATCCTCGATCAACGAGCAGATCGACCGCATGCGCCATTCGGCGACGCGCTCGCTGCTCGAGCGCGACGACGTCATCATCGTCGCCTCGGTGTCCTGCATCTACGGTATCGGCTCGGTCGAGACCTATACGGCGATGACCTTCCAGATGCAGATCGGCGACCGGCTCGACCAGCGCGCGCTGCTCGCCGACCTCGTCGCCCAGCAATACAAGCGCCAGGACATCAACTTCGTCCGCGGCTCGTTCCGGGTGCGCGGCGACACGATCGAGATCTTCCCGGCCCACTTGGAAGACCGCGCCTGGCGCATCTCGCTGTTCGGCGACGAGATCGAAGCGATCACCGAATTCGATCCGCTGACCGGCCAGAAAACCGGCGAGCTGAAGAGCGTCAAGATCTACGCCAATTCGCACTACGTCACGCCGCGCCCGACCTTGAATCAAGCCATCAAGTCGATCAAGGAAGAACTAAAATATCGGCTGCAAGAGCTTGAAAAGGCTGGCCGCCTGCTTGAGGCGCAGCGGCTTGAGCAGCGCACCCGCTTCGACCTGGAGATGCTGGAGGCGACCGGTTCCTGCGCCGGCATCGAGAATTACTCGCGTTATCTGACCGGCCGCAAGCCGGGCGATCCGCCGCCGACCTTGTTCGAATACATTCCCGACAATGCGCTGGTCTTCATCGACGAAAGCCATGTCACCATACCGCAGATCGGCGGCATGTATCGCGGCGACTTTCGCCGTAAGGCGACGCTGGCCGAGTATGGTTTCCGCCTGCCGTCCTGCATGGACAACCGGCCGCTGCGCTTCGAGGAATGGGACGCCATGCGCCCGCTCTCCGTCGCGGTTTCGGCGACTCCCGGCGCCTGGGAGATGGAGCAGTCCGGCGGCGTCTTCGCCGAGCAGGTCATCCGCCCGACCGGCCTGATCGACCCGCCGGTCGAAGTGCGCCCGGCCAAGACACAGGTCGACGACGTAGTCGGCGAAATCCGCGAAACCACGAGGGCCGGCTACCGCACGCTGGTCACTGTGCTCACCAAGCGCATGGCCGAGGATTTGACCGAATATCTGCATGAGCAAGGCATTCGCGTCCGCTACATGCACTCAGACATCGACACGCTGGAGCGCATCGAGATCCTGCGCGACCTGCGCCTTGGCGCCTTCGACGTGCTGGTCGGCATCAACCTATTGCGCGAAGGTCTCGACATTCCCGAATGCGGTTTCGTTGCCATTCTCGACGCCGACAAGGAGGGCTTCCTGCGCTCCGAGACATCGCTGATCCAGACCATCGGCCGCGCCGCCAGAAACGTCGACGGCAAGGTGATCCTCTATGCCGACCAGGTCACCGGCTCGATGGAGCGGGCGATGGCCGAGACCAACCGCCGTCGCGAAAAGCAGATGGAGTGGAACGCGGCCAACGGCATCACCCCGGAATCGGTCAAGTCGCGCATTTCGGACATTCTGGATTCGGTCTACGAGAAGGATCATGTCCGCGCCGACATTTCGCAGTTCACCGACAGCGCCGGCGCGATGATGGGCAACAATCTGAAGGCGCATCTCGACGCCCTGGAAAAGCAGATGCGCGACGCCGCCGCCAACCTCGATTTCGAAAAGGCGGCCCGCATCCGCGACGAGATCAAGCGGCTGCGCGAGATGGAACTGTCCATCTCGGACGACCCGCTGGCCAAATATGCCGACATGGAAAGCCCGGTTTCGGGCCGCGAAAAGGGCAAGCACAACAAGGGCGTGGCCAAACATCGTACAGCAGAGGAACAGGAGCGTTTCCGCAAGCTCGACGAGGCACATGCCGCCGAAGAGGCGGCCAAGGCTGCCCGGCCCAACCTCTTCCGCAAGCCGGAGCTCGACGAAATGGGCGCCGACGGCGCCGTACCGGTCAAGAAGCCGCTGTTCGCGAAACCTTCGCTGGACGATATGGGACCTGGGACCGACATGCCGACGCCGTCAGGCGCGGTCTCCCGTTCGCTGTTCAAGAAACAGTCGGCGCAGGAAGCGCACGGTTCGGATTTCGGTATACCGGGTGAACCGACCAAGCCGCTGTTCAGGAAGAACTCACTGGACGAGATGACGGTGCGGCGGACCGAGAAGCCGGTCCAGGGAAAAGCGCCGGCGAAACCACAGCCGATCTCCCCCCTCGTGGGGGAGATGCCAAGTGGTGGCAAAGAGGGCAGGGCAGAGGGGGGCGCGAAGGATCGCGACGATTCCGCGAAGCCAATCGTTCGTCAGCGCGCCGGCATCGGCTCCTACGAAGACCCCGCCGACGCCCGCCGCGAAAAGCGTCGGCCGGGAAAGACGGGTCGGCCGGGACGGTAGCGAGCTTCCCTTCTCCCCTTGTTGTGGGAGAAGGTGGATCGGCACGCAGCGCCGAGACGGTTGAGGGGTGCTGATGCGCGAGCGGCCGATGCGAGCCTTGAGCGGTGGTTGGCAAGGGCTGGCGCTGATCGCCCGCGTCTGGGTCACCGACCCCGACGTCCTGCTTCTCGACGAGCCGACCAACCATCTCGACCTCGGCAAGATCAGCCAGCTCGAAACCTGGTTGAACGCGCTGCCGCGCGAGGTGCCGGTGGTGATCGTCAGCCATGATAGGGCGTTCCTCGACGCCACGACCAACCGCACGCTGTTCCTGCGTCCCGAACAATCGCCGGTGTTTTCGCTGCCCTATTCGCGGGCGAGGCTTGCGCTGGACGAGGTCGACGCCTCGACCGAACGCAAGTTCCAGCGCGACATGAAAGTGGCGCAGCAGCTGCGCCGGCAAGCGGCCAAGCTCAACAATATCGGCATCAATTCCGGCAGCGACCTTTTGACGGTCAAGACCAAGCAGCTCAACCAGCGGGCAGAGCGCCTGGAAGAAGCGGCAGCGCCGGCGCACCGCGAAAGATCGGCGGGCACGATCAAGCTCGCCAATCGCGGCAGCCATGCCAAGGTGCTGATCACGCTCGACGATCTGGTGGTCGGAATGCCTGACGGCACGGTTCTGTTCGGCACCGGCAAGCGCCATATCTGCCAAGGCGACCGCATTGTCCTGCTCGGCCGTAACGGCGTCGGCAAATCACGGCTGATCGGCCTGATCCGGAATGCCATCGTCGAGCCGCAAACGGCGGCGCAAGGCGTGAAGGTGACGCCGTCGACCGTGCTCGGCTATAGCGACCAGACGCTGTCGGGCATCGGCGGCGACGACACGCCGCTGGCGATGCTCTCGCGCAGATTCGATGTCGGCGAGCAGCGCGCCCGCTCGTTGCTCGCGGGCGTCGGCGTTAGCATCGACATGCAGGAGCGCCGGATCGCCGTGCTGTCGGGCGGACAGAAGGCGCGGCTGATGATGCTGGCGCTCAGGCTCGCCAATCCCAATTTCTATTTGCTCGACGAGCCGACCAATCATCTCGATATCGATGGCCAGGAAGCGCTGGAAGCGGAATTGCTGGAACGTCAGGCGAGCTGCCTGCTTGCCTCGCACGACCGCTCCTTCATCCGCGCGGTTGGCAACCGCTTCTGGCTGATCGAGAAACGGCGGCTGACCGAGATCGATAGCCCGGAAGCTTTCTTCCAGGAGGTAGCCGAAGCGGGCGGTTAAAAAATTGCGGAAAAAAATCCGGCGCTCTGTCGGATGATGATCGCATGCCACGTCCTTGGGACGCCGACACGGTGATGCCGGCGCCAATCGAGGAGAAAGCATCATGTCTATTCTGTCATCCATAGGTCACGCCGTGACGCGTTACTCGGCGGCTCGCGCCCGTTATCGCAGCGAACGCGCCATCCTTTCATTGCCGATCGAGTTGCGCAAAGATATCGGCTGGCCGGAAATCGTCGTCGACGCGCAAAACAGCCCGCGGATTCGCATCGAAGGTTGAAAGGTGGCAGTTGGCCGTCGCGGCAGGCGCCATTTCGAATCCAAAAGCCATCGGCCGTGTAGGATCTTCGCCGTTCCGTTCGTCCTGTGGTTCGCAAAGGCCAACCAGACGCAAAGAGGAGCATGACATGAATGATCAGCCGCAGACCCAGTCCGCCGCCAAAGTGCTTGGCGGATTGACGCCCTACCTTCAGCTGGACGGCGCTTTCAAAGCCGCAGAATTTTACCAAAAGGCCTTCGGTGCCGAGCAGGTCTTTGCCTATCCGCCGGATGAACGGGGCCGCACCATGCATATCCATCTGCACATCAACGGTTCGACCCTGATGCTTTCCGACTTCTATCCCGAGCATGGAATGGCCGCTGTGAAGCCGCAGGGCTACACCATGCAGCTCCATCTCGGCAGCGACGACATCGACGCCTGGTGGAAGCGGGCCATTGAGGCGGGTTGCGAGGAAGTCGTGCCGTTGCAGGTGATGTTCTGGGGCGACCGCTGGGGCAATATGCGTGATCCGTTCGGCGTCGAATGGGCAATGAACGCACCGGTGAAAGCAGCTTAACATCCAACACAGGCTGTGTCTGAAATCACCTCTCCCCGCTCTAAAGGGAGAGGAAAACGATCACATGGAGGAAGTCAGATGTCCTATGTCGACGGTTTCGTACTGGCCGTGCCCAAGGCAAATCTCGATGCCTACAAGAAAATGGCGCAGACGGCCGGCGCCGTCTGGAAGGAGCATGGCGCGTTGGCCTATGTCGAATGCATTGGCGACGACGTACCCTATGGCGAGCTCACCTCGTTCCCGCGCGCCGTGCAGGCCAAGGAAGACGAGGTCGTCGTCTTCTCCTGGGTCGTCTATGAATCCAGGCAGCATCGTGATGCGGTGATGGCCAAGGTGATGGCCGATCCGCGCCTCAAGCCGGACTGGGAGACCATGCCGTTCGACGGAAAGCGCATGATCTTTGGCGGTTTTCAGCCCTTCATCGAGCTGTAGGCGCCCCTCGATCAAGTTTATTGAGCAGCGGCTTCAGCCGGTCGCCATAGCGCTTCCACAGATCGACCGAGCCCTGATACATCGGCTGGCGCACTTGCGCGGCCGACGCCGTGCGCACCGGCCGGTCGGTCTGGTGAAACGACAGCACGGCGTCGTCCCATGGGAGGCCGAGATGGGCGATCAGCGCCCGCGACTGGCCTTCCTGGTCGGCGACGAAATCCTCGTAGCGAACGTCGTGCACGACATCAGGCAGCACGGCGTGCCAGTGCGCCATGATATCGGTGTAGAGGTTGTGGAAATCGGCGAGCTCGTCGAGATCGTAGCCGTAGCGGTGGCTGTCGCCGCGGAAATGCACTTTGTAGATCGACAGGCAGGTCGCCGCCGCATCGCGCGCGCAATGGATGATCTTGGCCTTCGGCAGCATCATATGGATAAAGCCGACCAAGAGGAAATTGCCGGGCATCTTGTCGGTGACGTGCCGAAAACCTGGATAGCGGGCGTGCAGCATATCGAGATAGGCCTGGCCGGCCTCGGCATAGGCCTTGTCGGACATGTCGGCGATGCCCCAGGGAAAGCCGCCCTTCATGCCGAGCGGAAACTGCTTACCGACCGCCGTCTTCAATATGCTGAGCTCGCCGGCGCCATAGACCTGCGGATGGCTGGCGATGATCTGCTCGACCAGCGTGGTGCCGGATCGCGGCATGCCGACAACGAAGATCGGCGTGTCGTCGGCGATCCCGCCCGGCCTGTGTTTTTCAAAAAAGGTCTTGTCGAATACGGCCTTCATCGCCTCGAACTCGCCGCGCGTCTTGCCGGCATCGTAATCGATGCCCTGGCGGCGGATCGCGTTGCCTTCGGCGAAATAGTCGAAAGCGCGGCCATAATCCCTGAGGTCGTCGTTGGCCTTGCCGAGGCCGAAGGAAAGCTGCATGCGCGCCAGGCTGCCTTGCGGCGCCTTGGCGTGCTCCGCCTCCATGCGGGCAAGCTCGGCGTCGCGCTCCTTCTGGCGCTTGACCTGCGTGAGCATCAGCCAGGCCCTGGCCATGCCGGGGTCCACCGCCAGCGCCTGCCTGAAAAGATCCGCAGCCTCGTCGAGATTGCCCTTTTCCATTAGCCCGACGCCCAGGCCGTGCAAAAGATCGGCATCCTTCGGCCGGATCGTCAGCGCCTCGCGAAAAACAGCCAGTGCTTCATCCAGCCGGCCCGCTTCCTGCAGCGTTTCGGCAAGCCCGACGCGGGCGCGGACATGGAACGGGTTGCGGCCGATCGTGCCGCGATAAATATCTTCGGCGCTTTCGAATTGGCCGAGCTGCTTCAGCGACGAGCCGAGATTGTCGCGCGCCGCCAACTGGTCCGGCCGAATCGCCACCACCTTGCGGAAGAGATCGGCGGCGGCCGCTACCCGGCCGAGGTCGCGCAGCACGGTGCCGAGATTGTTGAGGAAATCCGGATTGTTCGGCTGCAGACGCACCGATTGTTCGATCAGCGCCAGCCCCTCGGCGCTGCGCCCGGTCTGGTGCAGCAGAAGCCCGAGGAAATGCGCAGCAGCCGGGTGGTTGGCCTTTTGCGCCAGCACCTGACGGTAAAGCGCCTCGGCTTCCTGCCGGCGCCCCGCCTGGTGCAGCTGCAGCGCCCGCTGCACGTACTGGTCGAACCCCAGCGGCGGCTGTCCGCCTGTGCCGTAACGTGCGCCTGCCGGTTGTCTCGGATCTCTGTTGATGGGAAACCTGCCGTGTTGTCCGCCTGCCGCGATCTAGGCCATCGCTGCGGCACGTGCAAGAGCAGACGGCGGTCGCTACGAAGCAAACCTCCGAACCCGGGGAACTTACCGAAAGTCGGCCGGCGTCAGCACATACATGTTCTTGCGGCCGTGCGAGTAGGCTTCGCGCGCAATATCGTGGATCGACGAACGCTTGGCGTCGAAGGCACTGAGGAATTCGGCTTCGGCTCCGCTTGCAGCCGGGTTTACCGTCGAAAGTGCCGTAACCTCGATAAAGAACGGGACTTCGAACATGCCGTCATGCCCGACGAAACGAACGCGCTTGGCTGCAGCGTCGTAGGAGCGGCTGGGATTGGGAAAATTGAGTGTCATGGCTTGCGCGTCAAATCAGGCGGTTGCTTTCGGCAAGCTGGCGCGCCCGCCGCACCGTGCCGTCGGTGTCGGCAATCCTTCGCCTTGCCGCCTCGTCGCTTCTTATCGTGAGGCGCGGCGATATGACCTTTGTCGGCTTGACGACAGGATCGACTGCAACTGTCGGGACATTCGGTGTTCTTATGGAACTCATGACTCTATTCCCTTCATACCTAAATAAACACAAATGCCGGAGGAACTCTTCCGGAACTTCTTCAAACAATTTTTGAGATGCCCGGCACCGTATCATCGTTTCGCAAATAACCATAGAAAAGTAATTTTACGTTGGTAGCGGCAAAAAGCCGGAATCTTCTTGAATAAGCCGCATTTTCAGAATATTGGTATGGAACCGTTTTTGGGCCGTGCTTGGTCCCCTCGCGGCGTCAGGGGTTCTCGGCCCGCCAAAACTCATTCAAATCGCCGATACCCGATACCGCAATGCAGGCCCCGTTTTCAGGGCCAGGCCGGAAAGAAACTTCAAGGCACAAGAATGTCTGCCCGCACCACTCATTCCATCGCGCATTTCGCGGCACCTTTCGTGCTTGGCGGGCTAGATGGCGTGCAGCCGGCCGGCGACTATGACATCGACCACGGACGAGGAACTGATCGACGGCATGTCGTGGCTTGCCTGGCGCCGCGTCGCCACTTTCATCCATCTGCCGTCAAGGACGGTGAAAAGCCCGACCAGCCAGCTTGTCGCCGTCGACCACGCCGAACTCGAAGCAGCGCTTCGGCACGATCAGGAGAACGTTACATGATCCGCTTCCAGCAGAGTGCGCGGCGCACGGATACGCCGTCGCATATCTTCACCGTCGGCCAGACCGTCCGCATGAAGAGCCGCATCGGCCTTGTCCAAAAGACCGCGGAGCTGTTCCAGATCAAGAGCCGGCTGCCGGTCAAGGACGGCTCGCCGCAATACCGCATCCGCAGCGAGCAGGAGACCTACGAGCGGGTCACGACGGAAGATAATCTCGAACCGGTCGACAACCCGGCCGGCTGAGCGATAGCACTCTCGACATTACCACCCACGCACGAGGGATCAGAAATGGCCAAGGGTCAACAGCGAAGCAACCGCGAGACACGCAAGCCCAAGAAGGACAAGGTGGCTGCAAAGCCGGCCTCGCCGTTCGGCTCGGCGGTCAAGCAGGCGGAGACCGGTACGAAACCCAAGTCCAAAGGCTAGGGTCGATCGCAGACAATCTGCTGGAGGCGTGCTTGAACTTCGTCATCGAGTTCTACCGCTCGCGCGACGCCGACGAAGCGACACTCGACCGGGTGTCGTTGGAGGCGCCGAACCTGCGCGCCGCCCTGCAAGGCGCCGCCACGCTGCTTCACACGCTGATGATGCCGCAGATCCCCGATCGCCTGCGCATCTCCAACGAGGACGGCGCCGAGCTCTACGTCGGCCCCGCCGATGGTGCCTATCCGGACGAACAGTGAGGCCGGTGCGCTAGCACGGCCCATCATCGACGACCCTATAATCAGCCGCGCGGGCCTCGCATTCATTGGGGAACGTGCGCAGTTCGCCATGGCGACGGGCACAGACCGGGCGGTATTCGCGGGTACAGAATGTCTGCTCCCCGCCGCCACCACCGCGACGGCACTCGCCTTCACGGATGATGCGGTATCCGGCGCGTTCGGCAAGGCAGGCGTTGGCGAAGGTCTGGCGGTCGCCGCCGCGCCTGGCGCAGACCGGGTCATATTGCCTGGTGCAGAATTGCGGTCCCGGCCGTGGCGGGCGCGGCCCCGGCCCCTCATCGACCACGACGGTGCAGGCCGCGAGAATTGCCGACAGGAACAGGATGGAAAAACCCTGCCGCGAGAAGATTGCCGCAAGAAACCGCATGAATGTTCCCTCCCTCGAAGCTCGTGCCTGCACAAATGGTGCCTGCGTCCGGCCGATCCTCGTCATTCCGCCGCCAAATGCAAACCCTGTTTGCAACGGGCGGCATGGCCAACCAAGGCGATATGCCGGCGCAAAGGCAAAACAGCACCGGCCCCGCTTGCTGGACCATGCCTGGGCTGCGTCTGGCCGATGACCGCGCGGAGAACCGGGACTATCGCTGCGATGCGTCGGGATGCGCCTGTTGGGCCGCCCGCGGCTCTATCTTGCAAGCATCACGTTTCCGTGCGATAAATTTTGTGTTCGGGCATTTGCGACCCGGAGAGCGGAACGTTTTGGACGACCTTTCCCCGATACTGTGAATCTCTGACAGCCCCGTTTTCGGCGGGGGGTTTTACCATGCGCCAGTGCATGACTGCCGAAGCAACCACCGGGACTTGCCCACGGCGCCAGGCGGCGGGCGGAACCACCAAGACTGACACGGGTGAAGGAGTTTCCCCAATGGCCCAGACCGGCACCGTTAAATTCTTCAACGCTACCAAAGGCTTCGGCTTTATCACGCCCGATGGCGGCGCCAAGGATGTGTTCGTCCACATCTCGGCGATTGAGGCTTCCGGGCTGCGCACGCTCGTCGACGGTCAGAAGGTCACCTTCGATGTCGAGCCCGACCGTATGGGCAAGGGTCCGAAAGCGGTCAATCTCCGCGCCGCCTGAACGGCGGCGTGCCGCGCGTCCTTTCGGGTGTGAGGATGCTGCAAGGCTTGGTGTGACGTGAATTTTATAAAGGCGCGGCGGTTTTCGTCGCGCCTTTTGTGTTCTGGGATGCTTGCCGGCACCCGCAAAACTTTCTCTTGCCGATGGCACTAAAATAAAGGACAAATTTCCGTCCGGGCATTTGCCGGCCCGAGACTGGACTTGTGGGATCAAAGGAGCTTCCCATGCCGCAGACCGGCACCGTCAAATTCTTCAATCACGCCAAGGGCTTCGGCTTCATCACGCCGGACGACGGGGCAAAGGATGTCTTCGTCCATATTTCGGCCGTGCAGGCGTCGGGTCTTCCCGGTCTTGAGGATGGGCAGAAAGTGACATTCGACACCGAGCCGGACAAGCGCGGCAAGGGTCCGAAAGCCGTCAACCTGTCGATCGGCTGAACCGGCCCTGGACAGAATGGACGCGGGCCGGTCTGGCCTGCGGTGTTTGCCGCACGCTTGAATCGCCCGGTTGGATGAACCCGCCTGGCCAAATTTCGTTCAGCCCCCGTTCAGCCACGGTCCCATATTAATCTTCGTTAAAGCCGGACCGCATCCCCCGAAAACGACCCGGGCCGGCACGAAGGAGACCGACATGAACCGAATTTTCAAGACTGCCATCCTGTCCGCCGCGGTCGTTGCGACCACGCTTGCGACCTTGCCCGCGGCCAGTGCCGATGAATGGCGCCATCACCGCCGGCACCACGGCAACGGCGACGCCGTTGCGGCAGGCGTGCTCGGCCTTGCGGCCGGTGCCCTGATCGGCGGTGCGCTCGCCAGCCCGCAGCCCCGCTATTACGACCCGGCCTATGATGATGAATACTACCGGCCTGCCCCGGTGCGCCGTTATTACGTGCAGCCGCGGGTGGCCTATGCCGAAAGCTATGCGGAGCCCTGGACCCGCGGCTGGTACGAATACTGCTCGGACCGCTACCGGAGCTTCAACGCGCGTACCGGCACGTTCACAGGCTATGACGGCGAACAGCATTTCTGCACCGCCAATTAACGGAGGCAGTTTCCTGCCGGAAAAAAGCGCGGTCGCACAGGCCGCGCTTTTTTGTTTCCGGCAAGCGGTTTCAGATCAGGAACGGATTGCTCCGCCGCTCCTCACCAAAACGGCCGCCGGGACCGTGGCCGCAGATGAAGCCGATGTCGTCGCCCAACGGCAAAAGCTTCTCCTTGATCGAGGCGATCAGCGCGGCGTGGTCGCCGCCCGGCAGGTCGGTGCGGCCGACCGAACCGCGGAACAGCACGTCGCCGACATGCGCGAACTTCGCCGCCCGGTTATAGTAGACGACGTGGCCGGGTGCGTGGCCCGGACAATGGAGCACCTCGAACACGTGTGAGCCGAACGAAACGGTCTCGCCTTCGGCAAGGAACCGGTCGGGGACACAGTTGCGCACGGGATCGGTGATGCCGTAGCGCTTCGCCTGGTTCTCGAGATTGGCGAGCAGCGGCCGGTCGGCGGCATGCGGGCCGATGATCTCGATACTGAGCGCCTCCTTCAGCTCCATGGCCCCGCCGGCATGGTCGATATGGCCATGCGTGATCCAGATCGCGCCGGCAGTGATCGCATTGTCCTCGAGCGCCGCCAGCACCTTGTCGATGTCGCCGCCCGGATCGACGACAACGCCTTGCCTGTCGTCTATGTCGAAGAGAATGGTGCAGTTCTGCTGGAACGGCGTGACCGGCACGATGCCGGCGTTGAGCTGACCCATATTCGTCCTTTCACGCTGTCGGAGCGCTGCGCGCCCCCCCTCGAACGCGTCAGGAAAGCCCTAACCTTTACCCTGATGTAGAGACACACGCGAACGGCGTCCACCGCTCCACAAACGGAAAACGGAATGGGCGGCCGAAGCCGCCCATTTGAAAACCTGAAACGTCAAAGCTTATTTCTTCATCGCGTTCATGACCGCACCGATGATGCCGGTCAGGATGGCGCCGCCGCCGGCACCGCCAACGATATTTGAAATGTTCAACGCGCTGCCTGCCCCTGCCGCCGTGGCCGCGGCTGTCGGGTCGACCGCGCCACCCAGCAGACTGTTGAGGATGGCCGCACCGCCGACGCCGCCAACAGCGCCGCCCAGGATTTTGGTAAGCTGCCCCATCGCCGCCGTCTTGATAGCCGCGCCAACCGCCTGACCACCGATGATACCCGTAATCACCTGAATAATGATCGGAAGAAGCGTGTTCATATCCATATTTCCAGTCCCTCCATGGCTGCCAGCCTCCCGGGCCGACCCCATCATGAGACGCCGAATTGTGTGAAAGTCAAATGCAGAAGCGCTTAAATAAAAAGGGCGGCCCGAAAACCGCCCTTACTAGTTAAAAAAGCTGTGACTTTCGTTATTCTGCAGCGATTGCGTGCTTCGGCTGAACGGCCGCAGAATAGTCATTCATCAGCGTCTTGGCGATTTCGCCGACCTCGAATCGGTATGGACCGATCTCCGAAACCGGCGTCACCTCGGCTGCCGTCCCGGTGAGGAAGCACTGCTGGAAGCCTTCAAGCTCTTCCGGCATGATGGCGCGCTCGATCACCTCCAAACCGCGGCCCTTGGCAAGGCCGATGACCGTGCGGCGGGTGATGCCGTCGAGGAAGCAATCGGGCTTGGGCGTATGGATCTTGCCGTCCTTGACGAAGAAGATGTTGGCGCCTGTCGCTTCCGCCACCTGGCCCCGCCAGTCGAGCATCATGGCGTCGGCATAGCCCTTGGCCTCGGCGGCATGCTTGGACATGGTGCAGATCATATAGAGGCCGGCCGCCTTCGATTTCGACGGTGCGGTGCGCGGGTCGGGGCGGCGCCATTCGGCCATGTCGAGGCGGATGCCCTTGAGCTTCTGCGCCGGGTCGAAATAGCTCGGCCACTGCCAGATGGCGATGGCGCAGTTGATCCGACTGTTCTGTGCGGAAACGCCCATCTGTTCGCTGCCGCGCCACGCGATCGGCCGGACATAGGCGTCCTGGAAACCTTGCTTCTTCAACAGCGTGCGGCAGGCGTCGTCGATCTCGGCGACCGAGTAGGGTATCTTGAAGCCAAGCAGGCGCGCCGATTCATGCAGGCGTTCGGTGTGGTCGGTCAGCTTGAAAATTTCGCCCCCATAAGCGCGCTCGCCCTCGAATACCGCGCTGGCGTAGTGCAGCCCGTGGGTCAAGACGTGGATCTTGGCGTCGGCCCATTTGACGAATTCGCCGTTCATCCAGATAAAGCCGTCCAGTTGGTCGAAGGGAACGGATGCCATGGTAACCTCCCGCGGGCGGCAGCCCGCACAGTGTCGTTGCGTGTTTCGCCTCGGCCGCTGCGGACGGCCATTGTCTCAAAGCGTAGGCGGATATTTAAGGTCTGGCAAACTCAGGAAGTTCCGGAAAAAACGGCTTCGCTTGCCTTTTCGTTCGCAATCCGCCGAAAAGCTTGCCAAAAATTACCATCGCGCGGAAAATACGTCAATAGTGCTGACATAATTTCTGCTTCACACGGAGAAAAGATGACGAGCCACGCAGCCGCAGAGCCGATCAGGACGGCGATCACCGACGAGGACGGCATCGATTTCGCCATCATCGAGTTGTTCTTCTTCGCCTATCGCGACTTTACCTCCGATCCTGACCAGATCCTGGCCGATTACGGTTTTGGCCGCGCCCATCATCGGGTGTTGCATTTCGTCAATCGCCGGCCCGGCCTGACGGTCGCCGAGCTCCTCGACGTGCTCAAGATCACCAAGCAGAGCCTGGCGCGCGTGCTCAAGCAACTGATTGACACCGACCATATCGTGCAATTGCAGGGCCCCCGCGACCGCCGCCAGCGCGAGCTTTATCCGACGGCCAAGGGCCGTGCGCTGGCGCTGGCGCTGGCGCGGCCACAGTCGCGCCGCATCCATGCTGCATTGGAAGATTCCGGAGCCACCGAACGCGCCGTTATCGAACGGTTCCTTGAAGCGATGGTCAATCCGGAACTAAGGGCGCAGATCGACATTGTGCCCGCAAAGATGTCAGGGAAAAGCCATGGAGACCATTGAGAGGGTTGATCATCCGACAGCACCGGAAGACGACGCGCCGCATCTGCTGGTGGTCGACGACGACACCCGAATCCGCAATCTTCTGAAACAGTATCTCACCGAAAACGGTTTTCGCGTCACCGTCGCCGGAAATTCCGGCGAGGCGCGGCGCAAGCTCGCCGGCCTCGACTTCGATCTGATCGTGCTCGACGTCATGATGCCGGGTGAAAGCGGCGTCGATCTCACCAAGGCGCTGCGGGCGGAGAAAAACGTACCGATCCTGATGCTCACCGCACTGTCCGAAACCGACAGCCGGATCACCGGGCTCGAGGCCGGCGCCGACGACTATCTGCCTAAACCGTTCGACCCGCGTGAGCTGATCCTGCGTATCAACAATATCCTGCGCCGCGGCGGCCCCGCGACGACGCCCAAGGTCGAACAGCTGGTCTTCGGTCCCTATACGTTCCAGATCGCCAGGCGTGAGCTGAAGCGCGGCGGAGAGGCGCTCAAGCTGACCGACCGCGAGCAGGAAATCCTGGCGATCTTCGCTGCCCGTGCCGGCGAGACGATACCGCGGCATGAGCTTGTCGGCGACGAATCCGAGGTCGGCGAGCGCACGATCGACGTCCAGATCAACCGGCTGCGCCGCAAGATCGAACGCGATCCGTCCAATCCGGTCTGGCTGCAGACCGTGCGTGGTATTGGGTATCGGCTCAGCGTGGAATAGAATGCCGCCGACAGCGGACCTTGCCGGGTCCCGGTGAGCGAAAAGACGAATGGCGACCACGCAACTCGAACGGCCGGGAGATGGCGGCTTCAGCGCCCGCGCGACGCGGGCGCTGAAGGCCGTGCCGCGTGCCTGGAACCGTTTCTGGCGCCTGGTGTCGCTTTACATGCCGAAGCGGCTCTATGCCCGCTCGCTGATCATCGTCATAGCGCCAATGATCATGCTGCAGTCGGTCGTCGCCTTTGTCTTCATGGAGCGCCATTGGCAGACCGTGACGCAACGCCTGTCACAGGCCACGGTGCGCGACATCGCCGCCATCATCGACCTGATAGAGACCTATCCGCATGACGCCGACTACGCGAACGTCATCCGCATCGCCCAGGATCGCATGCAGCTGAAGGTCGACCTCCTCCCCCCCGACCCGTTGCCGCCACCCGGGCCAAAGCCGTTCTTCTCGATCCTCGACGAGATCCTTTCGTCCGAGATCACCCGCCAGATCAACCGTCCGTTCTGGATCGATACGGTCGGCAATTCCAATATCGTCGAGGTCCGCGTCCAGCTTGAGAACAAGGTGCTGCGCGTCTTCGTGCGCCGCAGCCAGGCCTATGCGTCGAACACCCATATTTTCCTGATCTGGATGGTCGGCACCTCGCTGGTGCTGCTGATGATCGCCATTCCTTTCCTGCGCAACCAGATCCGGCCGATTCTGACGCTGGCCGAGGCAGCCGAGAGCTTTGGCAAAGGCCGGCCGATGCCGCGCGATTTTCGCCCGCGCGGCGCCGAGGAAGTCCGCCGCGCCGGCTTTGCCTTCATCCAGATGCGCGAACGCATCGAACGCCAGCTCGAGCAGCGCACCGCCATGCTGAGCGGCGTCAGCCACGATCTGAGGACCATCCTCACCCGCTTCAAGCTGCAATTGGCACTGGCCGGGACCAAGGCGGCCGACACCCAGGCACTCGACCAGGACATCGACGACATGCAGTCGATGCTGGAAGGTTACCTTGCCTTTGCACGCGGCGAAGCATCGGAAGATGCCGGCCGGTTCGACCTCGAAGCCTTCTTCGACAAGCTTCGCGAGGAAGCCGCGCTGCGCAAGCGCAAGCTGTCGACCGTACTTACCGGCGATCCGCACGTCCACGTGCGCCCCAATGCCTTTGCCCGGCTGCTCTCCAATGTCGTCGGCAATGCATTCCGCTATGCCAAGACGGTGGAGATCAACGCCAATCATGGACGCGGTTCGCTGCTCGTCACCATCGACGATGACGGTCCGGGCATTCCGCCCGAAAAGCGGGAGGATGTATTCAAGCCGTTCGTGCGGCTCGACGAGGCCCGCAACCTCGACGCCAGCGGCACCGGCCTTGGCCTCTCCATCGCACGCGACATTGCCCGCAGCCATGGCGGCGACATCGTCCTCGAACGCAGCCCGCTCGGCGGCTTGCGGGCGGTGATCAAGGTTCCGGCTTGACGGCAGCGAGACCCGGCCTTCATTCGCCCGTCATGAAACCATGGTGAAGAGCGCCAATGAAGCGCGCGATCCTGATTGATTCGGCCCTGCGGCCTCATTTCGACCCCGCGCCTGCCCGGGTGCGCCGGTGCGACACCAGAGCTGCGGCGTGGTCGCCGCTCAGGCATCGCGGCAAGGCAATCAAGCTTGCCGCCAAGGGACCGCCATGCGCATCCTGATGGTCACCGACGCCTGGCGCCCGCAAGTCAACGGTGTCGTCCACACGCTGGAGCGCCTCTCGGAGACCCTGAAATCCTTCGACGTCGAGACGGATTTCCTGACGCCCAACATCTTTCGCACCCTGCCTCTGCCGACCTATCCCGATATCAGGCTGGCGCTGACGACGCCGCACCGCGTGGCGCGGCTGATCGAGGCGCGCAAGGTGGACCACGTTCATATCGTCACCGAAGGACCGCTCGGCATTATGGCCCGGCGCTACTGCCGCAACGCCGGCCGCCCGTTCACGACCAGCTATCACACACGTTTTCCGGAATATCTGAGCGCACGCCTGCCGGTGCCTGAAGCATGGGCCTATCGCTGGCTGCGCGATTTCCATAATTCAGGACAGGGCACGCTGGTCGCCACCCAGTCGCTTGCCGACGATCTTGCGGCGCGCGGCTTCACCAGGCTCCGGCCGTGGACGCGCGGCGTCGACACCGATCATTTTCGGCCGGATAAAAGAAAGGACCTGGGATTTCCCGGACCGATCTTCCTCTGCGTCGGCCGCGTCGCGATCGAAAAGAACCTGCCGGCCTTTCTCGACCTCGACCTGCCGGGCAGCAAGGTGGTCGTAGGCGAAGGGCCGGAACTAGCGAAGCTGAAGGCCAGATATCCCGATGCCCATTTCCTCGGCCATCGTCCGAATGACGAGCTGGCCGAGATCTACGCCTCGGCCGATGCCTTCGTCTTCCCCAGCCGCACCGACACATTCGGCAACGTCATCATCGAGGCGCTGGCCAGTGGCACGCCGGTCGCAGCCTATCCCGTCACCGGACCGATCGACATCGTCGGAGACGGCATCGGCGGCGCGGTATCGGACGACCTGCGGCAAGCAGCGCTCGCCGCCCTTCACGTCGACCGCGCCGAGGCGCGGCAACGCGCGATGCGCTACAGCTGGAAGGCCTGCGCGGAAATGTTCATGGAAACGGTTGAAGAGGCGCTGGGCACCACGCGTAAACTGGCTGCGTGAGCAACAGCGCAGCTAGAACAACCTGCCTCCGTCCGGCACCTTGCGCTCGATCGCGCCAAGCACGACGGCGCCCTCTTCATCGGGAAAGCCGAGCGTCAGCACTTCCGACATGAATGGCCCGATCTGGCGCGGCGGGAAATTGACTACAGCGAACACCTGCCGGCCGATCAGGGTTTCGGGCGTATAGTATTTTGTGATCTGGGCCGAGGATTTCTTCACCCCGATCTCGGGACCAAAATCGATTTTCAACTTGATCGCCGGCTTGCGCGCCTCGGGAAAAGGCTCGGCCTCTACGATCGTGCCGGCGCGGATGTCGATACGGTCGAAATCGGCAAAGCTGATCTCGGGTTTTCGCGTGTTGCTCGAACTCATCGACGGTCAGGCGTTTCCGTAGGTTTCGAACAGCACGCCGGCCAACGCATCCTTGGCCGAAGTCCCCGACCAGACGACGAACTGGAACGCCTGGAAATAGCATTCGCAGGCTTCCAGCGCCGACGACAGCAGCACCTCGACCTGCTGGCTCGACGGTTCGACCCCACCGGCCAGCAGCAGCGACTGGCGGAACATGATGGCGCCTTCCTGCTCCCAGAGATCGAAATGGCCAAACAGCATCTGCTCGTTGATCAGCGAAAGCAGCCGCATCACCTCGAGCGCGCGCGCCTCCGGGACTTTGATGTCGAAGGCGCAGGCCAGGTGCAGCGCCTCGTAGTCCTCCATCCAGGAGAATGAAACGTGGTAGTCGGTCCAGCTCCCGGCAACCGAAATCGAGATCTCGTCGTCGCCGGCCCGTTCGAAGGACCAGTCGTTGTTGTGCGCCACCTGCTCGATAACATCCACCGGATGAATTTCGCGGGAGAATTCGAGTTCGAGAAGTTCCATGAAATGCTTCCTGTCGTTCTGGGAGCGCCACCACACGCTCCGCGGGAGAGGCACACTCGAACAATTCTGCCTAGAACTCGGACGGCCAGGACTTCGTCAACGCAAAGACCCCGGACCGGACCCCACCGCCCGGCGCACGACCCTGCTCCGAATCATGCAACAAATTCAGTCTATTGATCGGGAGTCGCGTGACCAGCCAAATTTTTCGCACTGCGTCATTCGCATGTGGAAAGGCGCTGTCACAAAGATTCACGCAGTACCGGTAAGCGATTCACGACAAAGCGCTTTTTGCGATCCGGCTTTGTGGAAAAGTTTAACGATTTATTGCTGATTATTTTTTTGCACGCGGCTTAACCGCAGCCGCAGGCGCTGCTTGACCGGTCAATTCGGCAAGCCTGGCCTCGAGCGCCTCGATGCGAGCGGCGAGGCGGATGTTTTCTTCCCTGGCCTTCGCCGCCATGTCGCGAGCGGCGTCGAATTCCTCGCGCTGCACCACGTCCATGGAGTTGAGTATGCGCTCGGCCTGGCCCCTGAAGGCGGTCTCCACCTCGCGCCGCACGCCCTGCGCGGCACCGGCTGCATCGGTCATCAGCTTGGCGAATTCATCGAGAATGCGGTTCGGTCCGGTCGCCATGGCAAATCCTCGCTTGGTTGAATTGACGTAGTGGCGCACGATTCGGAATGCAAGCATATGCTTGCCTTGACCGCGCCAAAAGCCTGCCGCATGGTCCGCGCCCGAACCTGATTGGGAACCTGGAGACCCTGTTGAGCGAATATTTGCTGCCGCTGGCCGCCCTGCCCTTTCCCAACATCGACCCGGTCATCGTCCGGATCGGACCACTGGCGGTGCATTGGTACGGCGTCGGCTATATCGTCGGCATTCTGTTCGCCTGGTGGTATGCCAAACGCCTCGTCACCAACCCAAAGCTTTGGCCCGACGGCATCCTGCCGATGAAGCCCGTCGACCTCGACGACTTCATCGTCTGGGCAGCCATCGGTGTGGTGCTCGGCGGACGCACCGGCTACGTGCTGTTCTACGACCTGCCGCGCTACATTGCCAATCCGCTTGATATCGTCGCCGTCTGGCAGGGCGGAATGTCGTTTCATGGCGGCCTGCTCGGCGTCATTCTCGCCATGACGCTGTTTTCCCGGTCTCGCGGCATCCGCACATGGTCGCTGTTCGACGTGGTTGCCGCCGGCGTGCCGGTAGGGCTTGGCCTCGTTCGCCTGGCAAACTTCATCAATTCCGAACTATGGGGCCGGTCGACCGACGTGCCATGGGCATTCGAATTCCCCAATGGCGGCCCATTTGCACGTCATCCGAGCCAGATCTATGAGGCGCTGCTCGAAGGCCTGGTGCTGTTCCTGGTCCTGCGCTTCCTCACCCATTCCAGGCTCAAGCTGAAGACGCCGCGCTTCGTCGGGGGCGCCTTCATCGCCGGCTATGGCGCCTCGCGCATCTTCGTCGAATTCTTTCGCGAGCCCGACCAGCAGCTTGGTTACCTCCTTGGCACGAGCTGGCTGACCATGGGAATGGTGCTGTCACTGCCGATGGTGCTGGCCGGCATCTGGGCGATGGCTACAGCCAAGCCGGTGACAAAACCGCAGCCGGCATGACGCGGCTGAAGACCCGCATCGCCGAGCTGATCGGTGCGGTGGGACCGATCCCCATCAGCGAATACATGGCGCTCTGCCTGTTCGATCCGAAGGACGGCTATTATACGACACGCGAGCCGTTTGGCGCCGCCGGCGACTTCGTCACCGCGCCGGAGATCAGTCAGATGTTTGGCGAGCTGGTCACTGTCTGGCTCTACCAGGCATGGCTGGCGATCGGCCGGCCGACGCCGGTTGCCATCGCCGAAATCGGCCCCGGCCGCGGCACGCTGATGAGAGATATGCTGCGCACGCTTTCGCGGCTCGATCCGACGCTTACCGCCAGCGCATCGTTCGCCTTGATCGAGACCAGTCCGCGGTTGACCGAGGTCCAGAAACGGACGCTTGCCGGGACGTCGGCCACCATCGCCTGGCATGAGGCCGTCGAGACGCTGCCGCAGGGGCCGCTTCTGACTGTTGGTAACGAGCTGTTTGACGCGGTGCCCATCCGGCAGTTCGTCCGCGCTGGAGCCGGCTGGCGCGAACGGATGATCGGTCTCGACGATGCGAACCGGCTGCGCTTTTTCGTCGGCGCCGGCTCGCTCGACCCGATGCTGCTGCCGGAGGGTGCCGAGAATGCGCCGCAAGGTGCCATCGTCGAGGTGGCGCCAGCCCGCGCTGCCCTTATGGCGGCAATCGCCGGGCGACTTGCCGGATTTGGCGGCGCCGGCCTGTTTCTCGACTACGGTCACCTCCAGCCCGGGATCGGCGACACCTTGCAGGCCTTGCGCAAGCACGGTCATGAGGACGTGCTGGCCAATCCGGGGCAGGCCGATCTCACCGCCCATGTCGATTTCGCCGCCCTCGCGGCCACCGTTCGGGCGCACGGCCTTGATGCCCACCTCTCCACGCAAGGTGAATTCCTGCTCAAGATGGGGCTCCTCGAACGGGCTGGCCGGCTCGGCGCCAATGCCGATGAGGCAGCTCGCGAAAAAATCGCGGCCGACGTCGAGCGCCTCGCCGGCCCGCAGGCCATGGGCGAACTCTTCAAGGTGCTTGCCGTTCTCCCCGCAGGCATTGCCGTTCCGCCGTTTCCAAGCACGGATTGACTTTTCGCTGCCGCCTCTCTCACTCTCCCGTCTCCGACTAGCGCCCGACATCAACTTCGCCAGCCTTCAACCGACCAGCCTTCAACTGCGCCCTTCAACTCGCTTGACGAAATCGCCCATACGGACAACAAAGCCGCCATGCTGAATCAGACCAAACCGGATCCCGTTCGGTCGCCCTTGCTGGAAACGGCGCAAGGCATCCGCCACGGCTACTTCACGCGAGTCGGCGGCATTTCCAGCGGCATCTACCGGGGCCTCAACATCGGCACCGGCTCGAACGACGACCAGACGCTGGTGCGCGAGAATCGCCGCCGGGTCGCCGAATGGATGGGCGTGCCTGCAAACCATCTGCTGACCGCTCACCAGGTTCATTCGCCGGACGTCGTCATTGCCAGGGAGCCTTTTGCCGGCGAGCGGCCCAAGGCCGACGCCATTGTCACCGACCGGCCGGGCATTGCCGTCGGTGCCTCGACCGCCGACTGCGGACCGGTCCTCTTCGCCGACGCCGGGGCGCGCATTATCGGCGCCGCCCATGCCGGCTGGAAAGGCGCTTTCACCGGAGTGCTGGAAAACACCATCGCGGCAATGGAAAGCCTCGGCGCCCGGCGCGACCGCATCGTCGCAGTGCTCGGTCCTTCGATCGGCCCACGGAATTACGAAGTCGGACCGGAATTCGTCGCCCGTTTCGTCGACGCCGATGCCGGCAATGCTCGCTATTTCGCGCCCTCAGCAAATGCCGGACACGCGATGTTCGATCTCAACCGCTACACGGTCGACCGGCTGATCAAGGCTGGCGTCAACGCCGAAGGACTTGGCCGCTGCACCTATGCTGAGGAAGAGCTTTTCTACTCCTATCGGCGCAGCACCCATCGCAACGAGCCCGACTACGGGCGGCAGGTTTCGGCAATCGTTTTGGAGGCTGACTGATGGCGCTGCATTTCGAACGCTCGGAATTCGACGCGCGGCGCGATCGACTGATGATCGAGATCGCCGAAAAGAAGCTCGACGCCGTCCTGCTGTTTGCCCAGGAAAGCATGTATTGGCTAACCGGCTACGACACCTTCGGCTTCTGCTTTTTCCAGTGCCTGGTGGTCAAGGCCGACGGCTCGATGGTGCTGCTGACGCGTTCGGCCGACTTGCGCCAGGCGCGCCACACCTCGATCATCGACAACATCGTTTTGTGGACGGACCGTAACGGCGCCAATCCGGCGGTCGACCTGCGCAATCTGCTCAACGAACTCGACCTGCTCGGCGCCCGCATCGGCGTCGAATACGACACCCACGGCCTGACGGCCTATAATGGCCGGCGCCTCGACGAGCAGTTGCAGACCTTCGGGCAGATCGCGGATGCCTCCGGCATTGTCAGTCGGCTACGGCTGTTCAAGAGCCCGGCAGAAATCGCCAAGGCGGAAAAAGCCGCAAATCTGGCCGACGACGCGCTGGACGCAGCACTGCCGCTGATCAAGCAGGGCGGCGATGAGGCGCTGATCCTCGCCGCCATGCAAGGTGCGATCTTTGCCGGCGGCGGCGATTATCCGGCCAACGAGTTCATCATCGGCTCCGGCGTCGACGCCCTGCTTTGCCGCTACAAGGCCGGTCGCCGCAAGCTCACCAAGAACGACCAGCTGACGCTCGAATGGGCCGGTGTCTTCCACCACTACCATGCGGCAATGATGCGTACGGTGTTGACCGGCAAGGTATCGAAACGCCACCAGGAATTGTTCGATGCCGCCCGCGCCGCGCTACTTGCAGTCGAGAAGGCGATGACGCCCGGTAATACGTTCGGCGACGTGTTCGACGCCCATGCCCGCACCCTCGAAGCCCACAATTTGACCAAGCACCGGCTCAATGCCTGCGGCTATTCGCTCGGCGCCCGCTTCACCCCGTCCTGGATGGATATGCCGATGTTCTATCAGGGTAATCCCGAACCAATTGCGCCGAACATGACGCTGTTCGCCCATATGATCATCATGGACTCCGAAACCGAAACCGCGATGACGCTTGGCCGCACCTATCTGACGACCGAATCCCAGCCGAAGCCGCTGTCCCGCCATGATCTCGACTTGATCGTGCAGTGAATCCATAATGCAAAGAGTGTGAGGGGCGTTCGTCGCCAAGGAGTTTTCAGGCCAATGAGACGATCGCATGTGACGACCGTGTCATTGCTCGTGGCGCTGGCGCTGGCGGCCTGCACCAATGCGAAGGACGTTCTCGAACCGTCGGCCATTGCCCCGCAATCGACGCAATCGCTCTCCGGAGCCGGAAGTGCCGCAACGCCCCCCGCAACTCCGGCTCAGCCTGCCGGCACCGCGCAAACTGCAGATACAGCGCAGCCTTCGGCTGCAGCAGCCGTGCCGCCCGCCAAAAGCGCGGCTGCCATTGCGCGGACCCGGCTGCAGGTGGCGCCGATCGTCGGCGCCTCGGTAGAAGCCGCGACACCGCTGACCGCCGAGCTTCAGACACGCGCCAGGCAGCGCGGCATCACCTTGGCCGGCAGCACCGACCAGACCCCAACGCATGTGCTCAAGGGCTATTTCTCGACCATGACGGAAGGCAAGGACACCACCGTCATCTACGTCTGGGACATCTATGACCCGGCCGGCAACCGGCTGCATCGCATCAACGGCCAGCAGAAGGCGCCCTCTGTCGGCGGCGGCGAAGGCTGGGCGGCGGTCGCCCCGGCGACCATGCAGGCAATTGCCGACCAGACAATCGACCAGTTCGCCACCTGGCTTGGCGGCGGCGCCGGCTGACCTGGAGCATGATTTCCGAAAAGTGGAATCCGGTTTCGGAAGAGACCATGCTCAGACTGAAAGATAGAGCTATCCCCGATTCCGTCGGCATCGAAGTGGACCTATCGCCGCATCGTCAAGCCGTAAGCGTTTATTGAGATTAGCCGGCGGATTCCCATTCACGACGCTTGCAATACCGGCGCGGGCCGCTAAAAGCCCGACTAAGAGGCTGGAGTGCTATCGGAGTCTCTCAATCCTTCGCCAGGAACGGTGCATGAAGCTCTTCGCGGGCAATTCCAACAGGGTGCTGGCCGAATCAGTCGCCCGCTACCTCAACATTCCGCTGGGCAAGGCCAGCGTCAGGCGCTTCGCCGACCAGGAAATCTTCGTCGAGATCCAGGAGAATGTGCGCGGCGAGGACGTCTTCATCCTGCAGTCCACCTCGTTCCCGACCAACGATCATCTGATGGAACTGCTCATCATGATCGACGCCTTCATGCGCTCTTCGGCCAAGCGCATCACTGCGGTTATTCCTTATTTCGGCTATGCCAGGCAGGATCGCCGTGCCTCGGGCCGCACACCGATCTCGGCCAAACTGGTCGCCAACATGATCACGAGGGCGGGCGTTGACCGGGTGCTGACCCTGGATCTCCATGCCGGCCAGATTCAAGGCTTCTTCGACATCCCGACCGACAATCTGTTTTCCGTGCCGGTCATGGCCCGCGACGTAAAGGCGAAATACAAGCAGCTTGCCAATGTCATGGTGGTTTCGCCGGATGTCGGCGGCGTGGTCCGCGCCCGCGCCCTCGCCAAGCGCATCGATGCCCAGCTCGCCATCGTCGACAAGCGCCGCGAGCGCCCCGGCGAATCGGAAGTCATGAACGTCATCGGTGACGTGCGCGGCAAGGATTGCCTGTTGATCGACGACATCATCGATTCGGGCGGCACGCTGTGCAATGCAGCCGATGCGCTGCTTGCCGACGGCGCCACCAGTGTCACCGCCTACACTACCCATGGCGTTTTGTCCGGCGGCGCCATCGCCCGCATCGGCGCCTCGAAACTGCAGGAACTGGTCATCACCGATTCCATCCAGCCGACGCAGGCAGTGCTCGACGCCGCCAATATCCGCGTCATCTCTATCGCCGAATTGATGGGCGAGGCAATCTCACGCACGGCGACCGAGGAATCGGTGTCGAGCCTGTTCGATTAATGCATGTCCGCGCAAAACTGTGCAGCGGTTTTGCGATAACGACCTGCATAAAAACAAGAATCCAAAGCGCGTCGCATGAGGCCGGTCGAACGCTACGCGCTTCAGGGCTGCGACTCAGGCCGAGCCGGACCGTTTATTCGCCGCACCTTCGCCAGCATCACGGGCGCCCCGCATGTAACCGCGTGGCGAGGCTCCCAGCATGCGCTTGAACATGGTGATGAACGCCGGCACGCTGTCATAGCCGAGATCGAGCGCCACCCTTGTGATCGGCTCGCCGTCGGCCAGCCGTGGCAGCGCCGCGAACAGACAGGCCTGCTGACGCCAGGTCGACAGCGACAATCCCGTCTGGCGGTGGAACGCGCGGGTGAAAGAGCGGCGGCTCATGCCAACGATAGCGGCCCATTGGTCGATCGTCGCATGCGGTGACGGTGCCGAGACGAAGCGCCGGCACAGCGCTGCCAGTCTTGCGTCGGACGGGAACGGCAGTCCGAGCGGCCGTTCCGGCAGGTTCGGGATTTCGTGCAGCAGGAGCTTCATGATCAGCCCGCCCCGCCCCTCCAACTCGGCGCCCTGTGGCAGCTTTTCCGATTCCACGATCAGGCTGTGCATCAGATCGGTGATACCGACGACGCGCAACCCGTCCGGCAGGCCGGGAATGGCCTCCGGCATCACATAGACGGACCGCATGCTGACGTCGCCCAGCATCTCGACGGAATGTTCGGTGCCGGCGGGGATCCACATCGCGTGGTCGGGAGGCACCATCCAGCGCCCATGCCGCGTCGTTACCAGCACGACCCCGACCAGCGCGTGCAGCAACTGGCTGCGGCTGTGATGGTGCCGTGGCACATGGTAGCCGTCCGGATATTCGGTCGGCAGCGCCACTGCCGGCCCAACGGCCTGCTCCAGCCATTGCCAGCGACGCTCATGCAACAACCCGAGATCACCGTCGCCCGCTTTGAACATTTCCCTGCCATGCGGCATCAGCTATGGCCCACTTGCGAAACTATTGGACCAAACCACGAAAGAAGTCGCGTGACAAGCAACGTATAAGGCAGCCAGCCCCATAAGACCGCGTGCGGAAGTGCCCGCCAAAAAAGACCACGGAGCATGCCTTGACAGATACCACAGCAACCGCCGAGGGCGAGCCGGCAGCGGCCGGCCACATCTCAGCTCAGGCGACGGCCTTCACCGTCATCCTGGCGGTGAGCTTCTGCCATTGCATCAACGACATCATGCAGTCGCTGCTGTCGGCGATCTATCCGCTGCTGAAGGACAATTACGGTCTCGATTTCTGGCAGATCGGCCTCCTGACTTTCACTTTCCAGGTGACGGCATCCTTGCTGCAGCCGGTGATCGGCATGATCACCGACAAGCGGCCGATGCCTTATTCGCTGCCCTACGGCATGGCCTCCTCGTTGATCGGACTGGTCGTGCTGGCCTACGCCGGACACTATTTCCTGCTCCTCATCGGCGCCTCGCTGATCGGTATCGGCTCGGCGATCTTCCATCCGGAATCCTCGCGCATCGCCCGCTTCGCCTCCGGCGGCCGGTTCGGTCTTGCGCAGTCGCTGTTCCAGGTCGGCGGCAATTTCGGCCAGGCTATGGGGCCGCTGCTGGCAGCCTTCATCGTCGTGCCCTTCGGCCAGACCAGCATCGCCTGGTTCGCCGGCGGCTCGCTGATCGGCATCATCGTGCTGTGGCAGGTCGGCGGCTGGTACAGCCGCCTGCGTGCCGCACAGGGCACCCGCAAGGCGGCAGGTTTCGTCTCGCCCTTCCCGCGCCGCAAGGTGATGGGAGCGCTGCTGGTGCTGACGCTGCTTGTACTGACCAAGAACGCCTATATTTCCAGCCTTGCCAGCTACTACACCTTCTATTCCATTCATAAGTTCGGTGTTTCGGTGCAGATGTCGCAAGTCATGCTGTTCCTGTTCCTCGGCGCCTCGGCCCTGGGCATCCTGCTCGGCGGCCCGTTCGGCGACCGCTACGGGCAGAAGGCGATGATCTGGTTCTCGATCGTCGGCGTGCTGCCCTTCACGCTGGCCCTGCCCTACGCCAATTTCGAGTGGACGATGGTTCTCACCGTGCTGATCGGCCTGATCCTGTCCTCGGCCTTCTCGAACATCGTCGTCTTCGCCCAGGAACTGGTGCCCGGCCGCGTCGGCATGATCGCCGGCATCTTCTTCGGCTTCGCCTTCGGCATGGGCGGCATCGCCGCCGCCGTGCTTGGCGTCGTCGCCGACATGAAGGGCATCGATTTCGTCTTCCAGGTCTGCTCGTATTTGCCGCTGCTCGGGCTACTGACGGTGTTCTTACCGAACATGCGGAAAGCCAGGAAGGTGGAGCATTGACCACGAGCAGGTGACACGTCGGGTTGAACCTCGGCTTTTAACCCTCCGCGGCCATTCATCTTGAATGGCTCAAATCTCGCGAGAGGAGAGAGCCGCCGACCGGATGAGATTCGTCTGCGGTCGGGATCACTGAATCGGGAGGTCGGAGGCGATCCTTACCAAACGACGCTGGATATCGTCGGCCACCAGGGCTGCTTCCTCCGCAATTGCCAATATTGTGCCCGACCGCCGGGTGATTGCAAAAGGCAGCCCGGCAAAATACACACCCGGGACGCTCGCAAACCCGTTCTCGTGCAGTGGTTGGCCGTGTGGATCGAGCACATCGGGAACGCGCACCCATCCGAAATCCCCAGTGAAACCGGTGCACCAGATCACCGTTGTGATCCCCCGCGCCGCGAGATCAATTGATCGGATCGGTGGATTGGGCAGACGCGCTTCAATCGTCTCCGCCGGGTCCGGCTCAGCCTCGGGGGCATCGATTCGGTTGCGCGCGATATAATCGTCGATCTGGCTTCGAACTCTGGCGGAGCCCTCGTCCGCATGGCGAACATGCGCTTCCGCCTCGTCGCTGAACGAGAGGCAGCCGTCGTCGACGCCCGTGAGCCGACCCAGTACGACGACGCCTTGCGCACTGAGGGACTGCAGGCTGATCGTATGGAGCGCTCCTTGCAGCGGCCTTCCTGGGATTGGGCCCTGTTCAAGTATTTCCTTGCGCGTCACGTCTAGCAGTCCGCTAAGAACCAGCCAGACACTGATGTGACGACCTCGATACGTTCGGGGCAGCCGGCCGACTCGGCTCGTTGCGAGAAACACAGTTCGCCCCGCTTGGGCCAAGTCCTCGGCGATTTGGCCTCCCGACTGGGCACTACCGACCACCAACACCGCTCCACTGTCGAGACCGGATGCGTTGCGGTAGGCTGATGCGTCGATCTGCCGGACTTCGGGCGGCAACAAAGCGGAGAAGGACGGGCGCACCGGGCAGTTCTGGTTACTGCTGGCGATCACCACATTTCTCGCACACAGGGAACCGCGCGGAATGGTAAGCCGGTACAGGCCGTCGCTCGCAACAAGGTCGGTCACCGGCGTACCGGTTTCCACCGGGAGGGCATGACGGCGGGCATAGTCCTCCAACATCGCGACAAACTCGCCGCTTGTCATTGCGCCGTCGGGATCGGAGCCGACATAGCTATCCCCGGGCATGACCGTTTGGATGTTCGCGGTATTTATCCGAAATGAGTCCCAACGCTGGGTCCGCCAGGTCTCACCGATGCGATGTCGCTCCAGCACCCTGTGACGTAAGCCGCGCTGCATCAGCGCATGACTGACACCTAGCCCCGCCCAGCCGGCACCGATGACGACGGCATCAAGAATGTCCGTTGCGCTCGTCATTGCGTTCCCCTCTGACTGTCACCCCATTGTACTTCGTGAAATCAGTAAACGGTTCGCTTTCCAGTACGGCTTGCTCTCAGGCTTGACAAATCGAACATGACAACACTTGGCGTGGCGATGACTAAGATGTCGTGTCTCGTGTAAGTCGCGCCTGTGCGGAAGTTTGTCAACTGAACGTCCGCCAAGGGCGCAAAGCCGAAATTCAGTGAGATGCTGCTCATACCTGCCTTTGGCTTGCACCTCGCGCCGCCTTCCGCTATAGAGCCGCCACCCGCGTAGACACCCTTGGAGGCAACGCGGCGGAAGGCCGCCCCACCCGGCGGCTTTCGACGTTTACGGCCCAGCCACGCTGGCCGCGAACGCTCCAGAACAACGCGAAAGGAAATGCCATGAGCCACGATACTTACGAGCTCAAGGCCGAAGCGCGCGAACAGGTCGGTAAGGGGTCCGCCCGTGCAGTTCGCCGCAACGGTAAAGTGCCTGCAGTGATTTACGGCGACAAGCAGCCTCCCCTGGCAATTGCGCTGACCTATAAGGACATCTACTACAAGATCCATGGCGGCGGGTTTCTGACCACGGTCGCCACGATCGATGTCGACGGCAACAAGATCCAGGTTCTGCCCAAGGATTTTCAGCTCGACCCGGTCAAGGATTTTCCGGTCCACGTCGATTTCCTGCGCATCGGCAAGGACACCGAAGTCAATGTTGATGTGCCAGTGCACTTCATCAATGAGGACAAGTCGCCCGGCATCAAGCGCGGCGGCGTGCTCAACATCGTGCGCCACGAGGTCGAGTTCCATTGCCCGGCCAATGCGATCCCGGATTTCATCACCATCGATCTCACCGGCACCGATATCGGCGATTCGATCCACATTTCGGCCGTCACCTTGCCGGCCGGCGTCAAGCCGGTGATCTTCGACCGCGACTTCACCATCGCCACCATTGCCGGCTCCTCGGCGATGAAGCCGGAGGCGGTAGAAGAGACGACTGAAGCGGCGGCGCCCGAAGCGGCTCCTGCCGCCGAAGAGAAGTAACCCCTTCCCGCCCGGAGGCGACGATGCTTGTCTTTGCAGGCCTCGGCAATCCGGGCGCGAAATACGCCAGCAACCGGCACAATGTCGGCTTCATGGCGGCGGACGCGATCGCCCGCCGCCATTCCTTTTCGCCCTGGTCGAAGAAATTCCAGGGTCTGATCGCCGAAGGCACGCTTGCCGGCGAAAAGGTGATCCTGATCAAGCCGCAGACCTTCATGAACCTGTCCGGCCAGTCGGTCGGCGAAGCCTTGCGCTTCTATAAGCTCGGCCCTTCGGCGCTGACTGTCTTTTACGACGAGATCGACCTTGCTGCCGGCAAGGTGCGCGTCAAGGTCGGTGGCGGTTCCGGCGGCCACAACGGCATCCGCTCGCTCGACCAGCACGTCGGCAAGGATTTTCGCCGTGTGCGCATCGGCGTCGGCCACCCCGGCGTCAAGGAAATGGTGCATGGCCATGTGCTCGGCGATTTCGCCAAGGCCGACCGCGAATGGCTGGACGTGCTGCTCGACGCAATCGCCGACGGTGCCGGATTGCTTGCCGAGGGCGACGACAATTCCTTCATGAACCGCGTGACGCTGGCCTTGCGCGACAAGCTCACGCCGACGGGCGACGACGACCGCCGGCCGCCCAAGGCGCCAAAGGCACAAAGCCACGTCCGCCAGGCGCGGCCGCAGCAGCCGGCGGCCAAGCTGCCCGAAACCGGCCCGATGGCGGCCATGCTGAAGAAGCTTTTTGGCGGCAAGGACTGAGCCATGGCGCCGTCAGCGCCGCGGGCATAAGTGCTCAGGGCTTGACGATCATCGGCGCTTTCGCCCATAGCCCTGATCAAATTCGATTTCCCGATAGGACCAGACAAAAATGGGTTTCAAATGCGGCATCGTTGGCTTGCCCAATGTCGGCAAGTCGACGCTCTTCAATGCGTTGACCAGAACGGCGGCGGCACAGGCCGCCAATTATCCGTTCTGCACCATCGAACCGAACACCGGCGAGGTGGCGGTGCCCGACCCGCGCCTGCAGAAGATCGCCGCGATCGGCAAGTCGAAAGAGATCATCCCGACCCGCATCTCGTTCGTCGACATTGCCGGCCTGGTGCGTGGCGCCTCGAAAGGCGAAGGGCTTGGCAACCAATTCCTCGCCAACATCCGTGAGGTCGACGCCATCGTCCATGTGCTGCGCTGCTTCGAGGATGACGACATTACCCATGTGGAGGGCCGCATCGATCCTGTCGCCGATGCCGAGACCGTCGAGACCGAATTGATGCTTGCCGACCTCGACAGCCTCGAGCGCCGCATCGTGCAGATCCGCAAGCGTGCCGCCGGCAAGGACAAGGAAGCAGCGACCGTACTTCCGATGATGGAAGCGGCGCTTGAACTGCTGCAGGCCGGCAAGCCCGCCCGCATCCTGCTCAACGGCATCTCGGGTGAGGATCTGCGCATCCTGCAGGGGCTGAATCTCTTGACCTCACACCCGGTGCTTTACGTCTGCAACGTCGCCGAAGCCGACGCCGCCACCGGCAACGCGCATACCAGGGCGGTCGAGAAGATGGCCGCCGCGCAAGGTGCCCGCACCGTCGTGATTTCAGCGGCGATCGAGGCCGAAGTCGCCCAGCTCTCGGACGAAGAGGAAATGGAATTCCTGGCAACGCTCGGCCTGGACGAACCCGGCCTGAACAAGGTGATCCGCGCCGGCTACGAGCTTTTGCAGCTCATCACCTATTTCACCGTCGGCCCCAAGGAGACGCGCGCCTGGACCGTGCACAAGGGTGCCAAGGCGCCGCAAGCGGCAGGCGTCATCCACACCGATTTCGAGCGCGGCTTCATCCGCGCCCAGACCATCGCCTATGACGATTTCGTCAGGCTGGGCGGCGAAGTGGCGGCCAAGGAGGCCGGCAGGGCGCGCGACGAAGGCAAGGAGTATGTCGTCCAGGACGGCGACATCATGCTGTTCAAGTTCAACACCTGACCCGGCGAGACCCGCCCGGCCTCCACAATGGCTGTTGCTCGGTCACAACTTCATAACAGGCATCGCAGCGGCGCCTTGCCGCTGCTTGACGGCACGTCACGCCCGGTCTAAGGGGCCTCTGCGCTGGTCTCGAGCCTCACGTGGCCATGTCAGTGCGATCAGAGTGACGCGCCCCTTCCGAACGAAACCCTCTTTAGCAACAGCAAGGGAGACCGGCGATGATCAAGGCCTTCGTCGTCGACAATGATCGCCTGCGCCTTGTCGACGATCTCCTGCAAAACAGCGATGCTGTCGTCTGGGTCGACCTTCTCAGCCCGACAAAGGAAGAAGAGACCACGATCGAGACCTGGCTCGGCATTGCCGTTCCGACCCGGGAAGAGATGGAGGAGATCGAGATCTCGAGCCGTCTCTACGTCGAGGACGGCGCCTACTTCATGACCGCCATTCTGCCGGCTCAGACCGAACTGGATGATCCCTTGATGTCGCCGGTCACCTTCGTGCTCGCCGGCAGCAGGCTGATCACCGTGCGTTACCACGAGCCGAAGGCGTTCAAGACCTTTCCGCTGCGCGCCGAGAAGGTGGCGACCGGTTGCACCAGCGGCGACACCATCCTGATTGGCCTGCTGGAGGCGATCGTCGACCGCCTCGCCGATATTCTGGAGCGCGCCGGCCGCGACGTCGAGGCGATCTCGCGCGACATCTTCGAGGCACGATCGACCAAGGTTTCCAAGCGCAACCGTGACTTCCAGGAACTGTTGAAAGGCATTGGCCGCAAGGAGGACCTCGCCTCCTCGGTCCGCGACAGCCTGATCTCGCTGCAGCGCCTTGCCGGCTTTCTCGCCCATGCCTCCACTCAGACCAAGATGAGCAAGGATACCCGCGCCCGCATCAAGACCTTGTCGCGCGACGTGCTGTCGCTTGCCGACCACGCCACCTTCCTGTCGCAGAAGATCAGCTTCCTGCTCGACGCGACGCTCGGCATGATCTCGATCGAGCAGAACGCCATCATCAAGATCTTCTCCGTCGCCGCTGTCATCTTCCTGCCGCCGACGCTTGTCGCTTCAATCTACGGCATGAATTTCGACATCATCCCTGAGCTCAAATGGCACTTTGGCTATCCCTTCGCCATCGGCATGATGGTGCTTTCGGCAATCCTGCCCTTCTGGTATTTCCGCCGTCGCGGCTGGCTATAGGGTCGTCAATGCGCGCTACGGCTTGGGCACAGCAGGCTGGCGCACCAGAAATTGCTTGACCAAATGCCGCCCTGCCTGCATCCGGGAGCCGACCCGTAGCGATTGTACAATCCTGAACAGGATTTCCAGACCATGACCACAAAGACCTGGGCTTATGAGGATTTTGTCGAGGGCGCTTCGCTCGACCTCGGCACCAAGCTGGTAAGCGCCGCTGAAATCATAGAATTCGCCGACGAGTTCGATGCCCAGCCGATGCATCTCGACGAGGCCGCGGGCAAGGCCAGCATCCTCGGCGGGCTGGCGGCTTCGGGCTGGCACACCTGCGCCATGTTCATGCGCATGCTGTGCGATGCCTTCCTGCTCGACTCGACCTCCCAGGGCGCGCCAGGCGTCGACCAGGTCAAATGGAAACGGCCGGTCCTGGCCGGTGACCTGTTGAGCGGCAGCACCACCGTCCTTGCCAAGCGACTGTCCAGATCGAAGCCCCGCCTTGGCCTGGTGACCATGCGCAGCGAGTTGTTCAACCAGCGCGGCGAAGGTGTTTTCGAGCTCGAAAACACCGTCATGTTCCTCACCCGCGAGGGCAGTGCGTGAGCCTCGACGAATTCTTCTGCATCGGTATCACCGTCACGCTTGGTTCACATCGATTCGAACCGGAGGCGATCAAGGCGTTCGCCCGCAAATACGACCCGCAGATATTCCATATCGACGAAGAGGCGGCGAGGAACAGTATATTCGGCGGGCTCTGCGCCTCGGGCTGGCACACCGCCGCCACCTGGATGAAATTGAACCTCCAGGCTGGCATGGAGGCAGAGGTCGCCCGCTGGCCCGGCCCCGGGCCGGTTCCGGAATTCGGTCCCTCGCCCGGCTTCAAGAACCTCAAATGGCCCAAACCTGTCTATGCAGGGGAAACCGTGACTTTCACCCGCACCGCGCTGGCCCATCGCCCCATCGCCTCGCGACCGGGCTGGCGGCTGCTGACGCTCCGCTCAGAGGCCTTCGATTCGACCGGCGACAAGGTCATCGAATTCGAAAGTGCCGTGCTGGTGAAGGTGGAGTGAGCGGAGTTTCCCCTCTCCCACAGGAAAGAAGGAAGGAACGCTCAATGCCCCTCAAACCCGATCAGCGTCCTCACCGGCACGCCGAGCGCCTCTAACCTCTCTCGGCCGCCAAGGTCCGGCAGGTCGATGACGAAGCAGGCGGCGAGGATATCGGCGCCGATCTGCCGCAATAGCTTGACGGCCGCCTCGGCCGTGCCGCCGGTGGCGATCAAATCATCGACGAGGATTACCTTCTCGCCTGGAGAAACGCCGTCCTTGTGCATCTCCATCTCGTCCAGCCCGTATTCCAGGCTGTAGGCGACCCGCACCGTCTCGTAAGGCAGCTTGCCTTTCTTACGGATCGGCACGAAGCCGGCCGAGAGCTGGTGGGCGATGGCGCCGCCGAGGATGAAGCCCCGCGCCTCGATGCCGGCGATCTTGTCGATCTTCAGGCCGGCATACGGATGCACCAGTTCGTCGATGGCGCGGCGGAAGGCCCGCGCATTGCCGAGCAGCGTGGTGATGTCGCGAAACAGGATGCCCGGCTTGGGATAATCCGGAATGGTGCGGATCGCGGCAAGCAGCGTCTCTTCGAGCGAGGATTTCATCGAGCGGCTCTCCGGGCTATTCAGATTCGGCTGAAGGCGTGAAAGGAATGGGCCAATCGTAACCCGGTGCCGCCAAGTCCGGCTACCGCCATGTGATGCCTGACGGAAAATTGTCCGGCAATGGGCCTTGCTCAGCGTCGGCTGCGATCAATTGACATGCCTGCAATGAAAAGGGCGCCCTTCGACGCCCTCGCATTCTCGTATATCGCAGGGCTCAGTGCGCCACGCCGGCCCACACCTTGCGCTTGGTCAGGTAGACCAGCGCACCGAACAGCAGCAAGAAGACCAGCACGCGAAAGCCGGTCTTCTTGCGGTCCTCGAGGTGCGGCTCGGCCGCCCACATCAGGAAGGCCGACACGTCGCGCGAGTACTGGTCGACCGTCTGCGGCGCGCCGTCATCATAGGTAACCTGGCCGTCGGAGAGCGGCTTCGGCATCTTCAGCGACACGCCGGACAGGAAGTACGGATTGTAGTGCGTGCCTTCCGGTATGACCATGCCCGCCGGCGGCTGCTGGTCGTAGCCGGTCAGCAGCGAGTGGATGTAGTCGGGGCCGCCCTGCGCATATTGCGTAAAGATGTCGAACACGAAGCGCGGGAAGCCGCGCTCGACCCCGCGCGCCTTGGCCAGCAGCGACATGTCGGGCGGTGCTGCGCCGCCATTTGCCGCCGCTGCCGCTTCGACATTGGGGAATGGCGCCGGGAAATGGTCGGACGGCTTGCCGGGACGGTCGAACATGTCGCCGGCATCGTTCGGGCCGTCATGGATCGTATATTCGGCCGCCAGCGTCTTGATCTGCGCATCCGAATAGCCAAGGCCTTCCAGCGTACGGAACGCCACCAAATTCATCGAATGGCAGGCCGAGCAGACTTCCTTGTAGACCTTCAGTCCGCGCTGCAGCTGGGCCTTATCGTAGGTGCCGAATGGCCCGGCGAAGCTCCAGTCCATTTCCTTCGGTTCGTGTATCGGGAAATGCGTCGGCGCCGCCTCATTGTGCGCCTCTTCCTGGGCGCTGGCTCCAGTGCTTGCGGCACCCATGCCCGCGGCCACAAGGCCAAGCAACGCCAGCGAGGAGAGAATCTTTTTCATGCCAATTCCCCTTGAGATTCTCTGACGCGCTGTCATCGTCTCGAGCATGACCTTGTCCGAGTACCGGTTTCCACTTTTCGGGATCATGCTCAGCCCTTGGTTTCCGGCGCGGTCGTGGCACCGGCAGGATGTCCGCCGCCGCCCTTGTTCTTCTCGAGCACCGCCTCGGTGATCGAATTCGGCAGCCGTCGCGGCTTTTCGATCAGCCCGAGCACCGGCAGCGCTACCAGGAAGAAGACGAAATAGAACAGCGTCGCCATCTGCGCCATGAATACATAGCTGCCCTCGGCCGGCTGCGAGCCCAGCCAGCCGAGCAGGATGGCGTCGGCCACGAACAGCCAGAAGAACAGCTTGTACCAGGGCCGGTAGACTGCCGAGCGCACCTTCGAGGTGTCGAGCCACGGCACCAGGAACAGCATGACAATCGCGCCGAACATGCAGAGCACGCCCCCGAGCTTGGAGTTGATGGGCCCGATATTGAAGGTGATGGCGCGCAGGATCGCGTAGAACGGCAGGAAATACCATTCCGGCACGATGTGGGCCGGCGTCTTCAGCGGGTTGGCCACGGTGTAATTGTCGGGATGGCCGAGATAATTCGGCAGGTAGAACACGAAATAGGCGAAGACGAACAGGAATACGATCATGCCGAACCCGTCCTTTATGGTCGCGTAAGGCGTGAAGGCGAGCGTGTCGGTCTTCGATTTGACCTCGATGCCGGTCGGATTGTTCTGGCCGACGACGTGAAGCGCCCAGATGTGCAGCACGACGACGCCGGCAATCATGAACGGCAAAAGGTAGTGCAGCGCAAAGAAGCGGTTCAGCGTCGGATTGTCGACCGCGAAGCCACCGAGAAGAAGCTGCTGGATCCAGTCGCCGACCAGCGGAATGGCGGTGAAGAAGCCGGTGATGACGGTGGCGCCCCAGAAGCTCATCTGGCCCCAGGGCAGCACATAGCCCATGAACCCGGTCGCCATCATCAGCAGGTAGATGATGCAGCCGAGGATCCACAGCAGCTCACGCGGCGCCTTGTAGGAGCCGTAGTAGAGGCCACGGAAAATATGGATGTAGACGGCGACGAAGAAGAATGACGCGCCGTTGGAATGGAGATAGCGCAGCAGCCAGCCCGAATTCACGTCGCGCATGATCTTCTCGACCGAATCGAAGGCGAGAGTGCTGTCGGCCGCATAGTGCATGGCCAGCACGATACCGGTCAGGATCTGCGCCGCCAGCATAAGCGCAAGGATGCCGCCGAAGGTCCAGGCATAGTTCAGGTTGCGCGGCACCGGATAGGCGATGAAGCTGTCATAGACCAGCCGCGGCAGCGGCATGCGCGAATCGAACCAGCGTCCGATGCCGGACTTGGGCGTATAGGTCGAGTGTCCCTCGCTCATGGAAATATCCCCTGCCTCAGCCGATACGGATCTTGGTGTCGGAAACGAATTGGAACACCGGTACTGCCATGTTCTCCGGCGCCGGCCCCTTCCGGATGCGGCCGGCGGTATCGTATACGGAACCGTGGCATGGGCAGAACCAGCCGCCGAAATCGCCTTCCTGGCCGAGCGGGATGCAGCCGAGATGGGTGCAGACCTGGACCATCACCATCCAGGCTTCCTTGCCCGGCGTGGTTCGATTGGCGTCGGTCGCCGGCGCGTCGGCCGGCAGGTTGGCATTGCGGGCGATTGGATCCTTGAGCTCGGCGAGATTGACCGCCTCGGCGTCCTTCATCTCTTTTTCGGTGCGGTTGCGCACGACCACCGGCTTGCCGCGCCACTTCACGACGAGCGACATTCCTGGCGTCAGCGACGAGACGTCGACCTCGACCGAGGCAAGCGCCAGCGTCGAGGCATCCGGACGCATCTGGTCGATGAACGGCCAAGCAACGGCGCCCGCGCCGACCACCGCGGCCATGCCGGTGGCGACGTAGAGAAAATCACGACGGTTGGGATCCTGGGTGTCGGTTGCGCTCACGGGTGCCTGATCCTTTCGCCTCTTCCGTGCCGGCGGCCGAGCTTGTTCCCCGCTCAATCGCGCCGGCCCGACAGCGCATGGCGAACAGGCTAGCGAATTCCTCCGGCATTTGGGACTTGGGTTTATGCGTGAAGCCTGTTTTTGTCCAGACGGGCGAAGGCACAAGGGCAGATTGTCGCGGGGGCGTAATTTGCCCAGCTGAACGATTGGAAAACAGCAGCAAAACCAAACGGCTGCGTTCACCTCGACAGCGGACGCTCGCCCGGTTTATCCTCGCCCCATGGCGCATGTCATCGACCGCGACAAATGGGCCAAAGCGCCCGACCAGTTGCCCGACCACTGGCAAGGCGAGTTGCAATGCGGGCCTTACGGCTCCAATAGTTGCCTGATCTTTAACTACCTGCCGGAGACCGGCGGCGGCCCGAGGCCGCACAGCCATCCCTATTGCGAGATTTTCATCATCCGAACCGGGACCGGTCTGTTCACCGTCGGCGACCGGCAGATCGAGGCCACAGCCGGCCAGATCCTGGTCGTACCGCCGAACACGCCGCACAAATTCACCAATCTCGGGCCAGGCCCGCTGGAAACCACCGACATACGCGAGAACGGCAGCTTCATCACCGAGTGGCTGGAATAACACTTTCCAAACCAGTTCCGGTTCGGATCATGCGCTGGCGCCGAGCCTGGCCAGCACGGCCTTGGGAATGTTGTATTCCCGGATCACCGCGTCGTGCTTGCGCAGGCCGCAGAGTTCACGCTGGATGAAATACCCGTGCACTGCTTCGGCTGCATCCCTGAGCAGCCGGGCACGGTCGACACTGTCGCAATTCTCGCGCAGCCTCGTCAATGTTTCCTCGACGCGCCGGCCGGCGCGGCCGAGCGCGGCCGCCTTCTCGCCGAGGATTTCATGGCCAAGCAGGTCCAACGCGCTCTCCTGCGCGCCGGACCGTCCGAAATTCGATGGCATTCTCACCGCCATGGTCTACTCCGGTTTTTAGAAACTACTCCGCCGGCCGGGTCTCGGCCAGCGCGCTCTCCTCGTTGAACAGGAAGCCGCCGGACTGCCGCTTCCACAGCCTGGCATAGAGCCCGTCGAGCCCGACCAGCTCGTCATGCGTGCCTTGCTCGACGATGCGGCCCTCGTCGAGCACCACAAGCCGGTCGAGTGCCGCAATGGTCGACAGCCGATGCGCGATGGCGATGACCGTCTTGCCTTCCATCAGCCTTGCCAGATTTTCCTGGATCGCCGCCTCGATGTCGGAATCGAGCGCCGAGGTCGCTTCGTCGAGCACCAGGATCGGTGCATCCTTGAGGAAGACGCGGGCGATCGCCACGCGCTGGCGCTGGCCGCCGGAGAGCTTGACGCCGCGCTCGCCGACATAGGCCTCGTAGCCGATACGATCGCGATTGTCGCGCAGACCGAGGATGAACTCGTGCGCCTCGGCCTTCTTCGCTGCCGCGACCACCTCGGCGTCGGTCGCTTCCGGCATGCCGAGCTTGATGTTGTCGCGCAGCGAGCGGTGGAAAAGTGCCGTATCCTGGCTGACGACGCCGATATTGGCGCGCAGCGAATTCTGCGTGACCGTGGAGACGTCCTGCCCGTCAATGGTGATCTTGCCGCTCTCGAGGTCGTAGAGGCGCAGGATCAGATTGACCAAGGTTGTCTTGCCGGCGCCGGACGGGCCGACCAGGCCGACCTTTTCGCCCGGCCGCACGACGAGGTCGATGCCGTTGAGCACGCCGGACCCCTTGCCGTAGTGGAACTCGACATTGCTGACATCGATGCGCCCGCCGCCGACGACAAGCTCTTTCGCGTCCGGCGCATCGGTCAGGCCGAGCGGCTGTGAGATCAGCGCCTTGGAGTTCTCCAGCACGCCGAGGTTACGCAAGATGCCGTTGAGCTGCATCATCAGCCGGCCGAGCAGCATGTTCAGCCGCAGCACCAAAGACAGCGTGAAGGCCACGGCGCCGACTGTGATCGAACCCTCGACCCAGAGATAAACGGCAAAGCAGGCGATCGCCGTGATCATGATGCCCGACAGCATCGTCAGCGCCATGCGCACGCCTGTCAGCCGGCGGGTGAACGGGCGCAGCGCGTCGAGATAGATGTCGAAGCCGTTCCTGATGTAGTGGTCGTCGCCATCGGCCGAGAACAGTTTCAGCGTCTGCACGTTCGAATAGGAATCGACAAGGCGGCCGGTGATCATCGAGCCGGCTTCGGCGGTGGCTTCGGCATGTTTGCGGATTGCCGGCAAATAGCGCCTGGCCAGCAAGCCGAAGGCGGTAATCCAGATCACCACCAGCACCGCCAGCCGTAGATCGAGCCCGGCGACCAGCGCCAGCGTCGTCACCGTATAGACGACCATGAACCAGACGACCTCGATGAAGCTTTCCATCAGATCGCCGGTCGCCTGTCCCGCCTGCCAGACCTTGGTCGCGATACGCCCGGCAAAGTCGTTCTGGAAGAAGGCGTAGGATTGGCGCGAGACATGGCGATGCGCCTGCCAGCGCACCAGATTATAGAAACCCGGCGTGATCGTCTGCTCGTCGACCAGCGCCGACAGACCGACGACAATGGTGCGGATGACCAGCACCACCGCGATCATGAAGACAAGTTCCGGGCCGGCGGCAGTCCACAGCGCGTGCCAGCTGCGTTCGCCGGGAAGCTGGTCGAGGATGTCGACCAGCCGACCGACGAAATAGAACAGTCCGGCTTCGACCAGCGGCGCGATGCCGCCGATCACCAGCATGGCGAAGAAGGCGATCTTCGCCTGCCCGACGTAATGCCAGAGGAAACCCCTCACGCCGGCAGGTGGCCGAAGGTCCGCGGGCTCCCGGAATGGATAGACCCAGTTCTCGAACCAGCGGTAGATGACAGTCATCATTCGGCGGCTTCACCCTTGGCGATTGCATCGTTGGCGGCTGCATCGTTGGCAGAAGGGCCGTCGTCGAGCAGGAATCCGCCCGACTGACGTTGCCAGAGCTGGGCGTAGAGCCCGCCTTTGGCAACGAGTTCCTCATGCGAACCTTCCTCGATGACTCGGCCCTTGTCCATGACCACGAGCCGGTCCATGGCCGCGATCGTCGACAGGCGGTGCGCAATGGCGATGACGGTCTTGCCTTGCATCAGTTTGTAGAGATTCTCCTGGATGGCCGCCTCGGCCTCGGAATCAAGGGCGGAGGTCGCCTCGTCGAGAATGAGGATCGGCGCGTCCTTCAGCATGACACGGGCTATGGCGATGCGTTGCCGCTGGCCGCCGGACAATTTGACGCCGCGATCGCCGACATGCGCGTCGAAACCCTTGCGGCCGTTCGAATCCGACAAGCCGGCAATGAAATCCAGCGCCTCGGCGCGCCGCGCCGCCTCGAGCAGCATCTCGTTGCTGGCGTCCGGCCGGCCATAGAGGATGTTCTCGCGTACCGAGCGATGCAGCAGCGAGGTGTCCTGCGTGACCATGCCGATCTGGGCGCGCAGCGAGTCCTGCGTCACTGCCGCAATGTCCTGGCCGTCGATCAGGACCTTGCCGCTTTCGAGGTCGTAGAAGCGCAACAGAAGATTGACCAGCGTCGACTTGCCGGCACCCGATCGACCGACGATGCCGACCTTCTCGCCCGGCTTCACCGTCAGCGACAAGCTTTCGATCACACCCTTCTGCTTGCCGTAGTGGAAGCGGATGTCCTCAAAACGGATCTCGCCCTTGGTCACGGCAATATCCTTGGCACCAGGCCGATCCTCGACGAGGCGCGGCAGCGAGATCGAGGCGATGCCGTCCTGCACCGTGCCGATATTCTCGAACAGCGTGGACATCTCCCACATGATCCATTGCGACATGCCCCAGAGCCGCAGCACGAGGCCGATGACCAGGGCGACAGCGCCGATCGTCACGGCTTGGCCGAGCCACAGCCACAGCGAGATCGAGGCGACCGAAAACAACAGCAGCGAATTCAGGACATAGAGCAGGCCGTAGAGTTGCGTCACCAACCGCATCGATCGGTAAACGGTGTCGAGAAAGCCGGCCATACCGTCCTTGGCGAAGGATGCCTCGCGGCGCGCATGCGAGAACAGCTTGACCGTCTGAATATTGGAGTAGCTGTCGACGACACGGCCAGTCATGGTCGAGCGCGCATTGGCCTGCTCCTCGCCGACCTTGCCCAGTCGCGGGATGAAATAGCGCAACAGCAGGACATAGCCGGCAAGCCAGACGGCAAGCGGCGCAGCCAGCCGCCAGTCTGCCGAGCCGACAATGAACAGCATGCCGAGAAAATAGACGACGATATAATTGAGCACATCGATGAGCTTGATCACGCACTCGCGCACGGCGAGCGCTGTCTGCATCAGCTTGGTCGCGATGCGCCCGGCAAACTCGTCCTGATAGAAGCTCATCGACTGCTTGAGCAGGTAACGATGCACCTGCCAGCGGATACGCATCGGATAATTACCCATCAGCGTCTGCTGGTTGAGCAGCGAATGGAACCAGACCGTTGCCGGCAGCGCGAAAACCACGATGAAGGCCATGCCGGCCAGCTTCAAGCCTTCGGTCTGCAGGAACGTCTCGCGATTCTGTCCGGACAGCCAGTCGACGATCCGGCCCATGAAGCCGAACATCCACACCTCGGCAAGGGCGATGGCCGTCACCAGTACCGCATCGAGAGCGATGTAGGGCCATGCGCCGCGCGTGTAATGCACGCAGAAGGCGATCAGTGTCCGCGGCGGCTCGACCGGCTCCTTGGCAGGGAACGGATCGAGCCTTTTTTCAAACCAGCTAAACATTTTGATGCTCACAATTTCCCGCTCACGCGGCACGCGAACGGACGAGGTGCCTAGACCGCATGGCGTCAAGGACCGGCGATACGGTATCGTCCGCCTCGCCGGCCCGGCTTCGCGCTATATAGGTTGTCGCGGGCCTTTCGCCGACAGTCTCGCTTGACGATGCTGACGACGTTTTGACAATCCGGATTTTCGCGCCGGTTTTTGCACCAGGCCGGATCAGCCTGATGATCCGCCGCACCAGCGACGGCCGGCTATGGTCCGGAACGGCGCGCGAGAAATCGACGTCCGGCAGCATGCCGCGATGCGGACGCCGGCGGGTCTCGGCGTGAACCGCCGACGAGTGGGTCTCGCCGATCAAAAGTGCCCAGGTCGCAGTCTTGCGCTCGTGCAGGCTTCTTGAGCCGGGTATTCTACAGGGATCGAACATCGGTCCGTCCTCCACTTGACGATGCAGATAGAAGGGTGAGCCAACCCAGGCCGCGGGCATGCGCGGTGCGGCAAAGGTGACATCGCTCGAATTGTGTTCAGGCGGGGCGTTCAGCCCCTTCCACAGCTTGAAAAACATCGCAGGATTCCTTCAACGGCCGAAAAAGGTTTCGGCGGGAATCGGTGCGATTAGAAGTCTAGAAGGTCAGGAGAATCGTCGTACCGAAACCGCCGTCGGGCTGGTAAGCCCACGAGAGAGGTGGTGGATGTGCATGGCCATCATGAATTACCCCTCCATCGGTTCGGGTTGACAATGCTGGCCGTATAACCGACTTCGCAGAAAATGACCACCCGCCAGTCCAGGAATTTCCAAAACCGCGAGAGCTCTGTGGCTGATCTGCCACTTATTAGAAAGACGCGGAAATGAACGACCGTCTCCGCATCGCGCTCTACCAGCCTGATATCGCCGGCAACACCGGGACAATCCTGCGCTTCACCGCTTGCCTCGGTCTCGGCGTCGACATCGTCGAACCGGCAGGCTTCCCGCTCGGTGACCGGGCGCTGAAACGGGCCGGCATGGACTACCTCGAAATGGCGGCGCTCACCCGGCATGTCGACTGGCACGCCTTCGAGGACTGGCGCAAGCTTGCCAAGCGGCGGCTGGTGCTGCTGTCGACCAAAGCAGCTGCCGCCTACACGGATTTCGCCTTTGCCGGCGACGACATTCTCCTGTTCGGCCGCGAATCCGCAGGCGTGCCGGATGCCGTCCACGAGGCGGCGGATGCGTGCCTGACCATCCCGATGCAGCCCGGAGCGCGCAGCATCAACGTCGCGCTTTCCGTTGCGATGGTGGCGGGCGAGGCGATCCGGCAGCTTCGCTAGGACGTGTACGCGATCGCCGGCCGCAGCGACCAAGGCACCGTCCTCACGCAACACTGCGTCCTCTCCGGTCATTCTCATCCAGACGCCCATCGCCTTCTCCTGCCGTTTGCATCTTCGGGGCTTCTTCGCTACAAGCTCAACTTAACTTGAGGTCAAGCGGAAAATCGGAGATGACTGCGGCAACGGAATTGACGGTCGGCCAGGTCGCGACGCGCAGTGGCGTGGCGGTGTCGGCGCTGCATTTCTACGAAGCGCGCGGGCTGATCCGCAGCCACCGCACATCAGGCAACCAGCGGCGTTACGGCCGCGACGTGCTGCGACGTGTGGCGATCATCAAGGTAGCGCAGGAGGTCGGCATTTCGCTGGCCGAGATCGGCACAGCCCTTCGATCATTGCCTGAAGGCCGGACGCCGACCCGCGAGGATTGGAACCTGCTTTCGACGGCTTGGCGCGACGAGCTCGATCAGAAGATTAGTCAGCTCAAGAAGCTGCGCGACGGGTTGACCGACTGTATCGGCTGCGGCTGCATGTCGATCGACAAATGTCCGCTGCGGAATAAGGGCGACCGGCTGAGCATCCGAGGGCCGGGCGCGAGACGCTTGCTGATCGAGCGTTAATCCGCCGCCGGCAGCCGCCTGATTGTGAATTCGATGACGTCGCCCGGCCGCTCGAACCAGCTCTCGATCTCGGTCCAATAGGCCTGCTTGGGAAAGCGCTCGAACCATTCCTTCGCCTTGAGACGAGCGTCGGAGCGCGGCAGCACGAAGGTCTCGCGCAGGAAGCCGTCGCGCGGCATGCGCGCGTTCTCGGCGCGTGAACGGTCGAGCCTCTTCTTCAGGCCATCCAGCGGCGGTCTTGCCGGGGTGCGCACGAAAGAACTCCATTCACACTTGACCCTTGCATCTAAGAGATTAGGGATCGCGGCCGGAAAAGACGAGTCATTTGTCGGGGTACGCCCCGCAACCGGAGACAGGATTTGCAACGACCCGAGATACCGGCGGGGCTGCCAGCCGACATCGAACAGAAGAAGACGAAGGCACGGCTGTGGTTCGAGACGTTGCGCGAGCGCATCTGCGCCAGCTTCGAGCAGATCGAGCAGGACCTGCGGGGGCCGCAGGCCAGTTGGTCGCCCGGTCGCTTCGAAAAGACGCCGTGGCAACGCGATGCCGGCAAGGGCGGCGGCGGCATCATGTCGATGATGCACGGCCGCGTCTTCGAGAAGGTTGGCGTCCACACCTCGACCGTCCATGGCGAGTTCTCGCCCGAATTCAGGAAACAGATGCCGGGCGCCGAAGAGGACCCCTCCTTCTGGGCGAGCGGCATTTCGCTGATCGCCCATCCGTGGAACCCCAACGTGCCGGCCGTGCATATGAACACACGCATGGTCGTCACCTCGCGCCAGTGGTTCGGCGGCGGCGCCGACCTGACACCAGTGCTCGACCGCCGCCGCAGCCAGGACGACCCCGACACGGTCGCCTTCCACAGGGCTATGCAATTTGCCTGCGAGAAGAACGCGGCGATCGCCGACCACGCGAAGTTCAAGGCCTGGTGCGACGAGTACTTCTATCTGCCGCACCGCAACGAGCCGCGCGGTACCGGCGGTATCTTCTTCGACTGGCTGCATTCGGATGAGGACAAAGGCGGCTGGGACGCCGATTTCAACTTCGTCCAGGACGTCGGGCGATCTTTTCTCGTCGTCTACGGGCATCTGGTGCGCGCCAACTTCAATGACAACTGGACCGATGGCGACCGTGACGAGCAGCTCATCCGCCGCGGCCGTTATGTCGAATTCAACTTGCTTCACGATCGCGGCACCATCTTCGGGCTGAAGACCGGCGGCAATGTCGCCTCGATCCTGTCCAGCCTGCCGCCAGAAGCGAAATGGCCGTAAAATCTCGGTGAGCACGACGTGAGCCGCAATCGGGTCCAAATCCCCGGAATTTGACGGCGAATGTGGCGCAAGGCGCGCCAAAAAATATCTTTTTCGTCTAATATACCATTGTAAAGATTGGGCTATTTGTCGCGTCGGGCCGGGAAACGCCGGCGGTTCTTTACTCCCGAGAGCCGCGACCCGACGTGACCGGACGGCCCACGATTGAATGGGGCACCTTTCCCAAGCAGTGCCCGCATTTTCCAGGAGAGCATGCCATGCGCAAGCTTATTATGACCGCAGCCGCCGCTGCCGTTCTCGCCTCTGGTACTGCCGCATTCGCTGCGGTCAAGCACACCACCGGCACGATCAAAAGCTTTGATGGAACGGCGATGAGCCTGGTTCTGGATAACGGAGCCACCTTTACGTTGCCCCAGACCTTCAAGGATCCTGGCCTGAAGGTCGGCGAAAAGGTCCGCGTCACGTGGGATATGAACGGCAAGGATAAAATTGCCGAGGCAGTCAAGATCGTGAAGTGATGTCCTGCCCGCTGGAGCAAGACGAGGTCTTACTCCTAGGTAGCGTAAGAGGGCGGAGCAGCGATGCTCCGCCTTTTCGCAACCCGATCACTAGAGGACCGCGTGTCGGCTTGGACGCACGGCACTCTAAGGCAACCAAAACCATTCGATCGTGTTATGCTAACCTGTCCAGCGTGTAGCCCGGATACCGGACGCGGTTTCCGGATCGCGCAATCAAAGGTCTGGAGCTTCCGTGTCAGTGCGCTGCGCGGTGCTCCAAGGAGGAGATGAGGAGAAGCCGATGAAGGAATTCCATTGCGGGTCGCTCGTACCCGGCTGCGAGTGGCACACACGCGCCGAGGAGGAGGCTGAGGTCATGCGCCGTGCCGTCGAGCATCTGCGCGAGACGCATGGCGAGACCGTGATCCGCGAGACGATGATCGAGGCGATCCGCTCGCGCATCGAAAAGGTCCGCGACGCGGCGTGACGGTCAGGATTCGAGTGCCTCTGCGGCGCGCTTGAGCAGCGCGCCGCGATCGAGCGCAAAACCGGACTCGACCCATTCCTTTTCGAGGTTCTTCAACGTTGCACCAAGCTTTGGCCCCGGTGACGCGCCAAGTGTCGTCAGATCGGCGCCCTTGAGCGGAAAAACAGGGTTCTGCCATTTCGCGGCGAAGGCAAGCAGGCGCGAGAAGCCGCCGGCTTCGAGCAGTGCGTCACTGTCTTCGACTGCGCGGGCTCGAGCGGAAGCAAGCAACAGCCGCAACCGATCGACAAAGCCTTGGCGGTCGCCAAAATAAAGCCCTTTCGCCAACTCTCCTTCGGTCGTTTTCGGATCGACGGCAGCCGTGATCGCCCAATTCCGCAGACGGCTTGCCTCGCTCACGGAAAGCCTCAATCTCTCGGCAAGCGTCTTCATGCGCGCGGCATCCGGCGGCACGACGGCTTCCAGCCTGAGCAGCGGGTCCGGCGCCCAGGCCAGGTCCTTCTCCGTCTTGGTCAGCCCGTGAATGGCATCGATGCCCCATTTCTCGCTTTCCGGCAAAACGGCGGTCAGAACGCCGGCTTGGCGCATCCACAGCAGCGCCCGCGACGGATCCGGCGCCGACAGCAATTTCTTCAATTCCCACCAGACGCGCTCGACCGAGAGCTGGTCGAGCCCCTGCTTCAGCCGGGCGCAAGCCTTTAACCCTTCGGCATCCGGCCTGCCGTCGCCATACCAGGCGAAGAAACGGAAGAAACGCAGGATGCGCAGATAATCCTCGCGGATACGCGCTTCCGGATCGCCGATGAAGCGCAGCCGCCGCGCCTCGATATCGGCGATACCGCCGACCAGATCGACGACCGTTCCATCGGCTTCGGCATAGAGTGCATTGATGGTGAAATCGCGCCGCTCAGCGTCGGCTTTCCAGTCGCGGCCGAACGACACTTTGGCGCGCCGGCCGTCGGTTTCGATATCGGCACGCAGCGTGGTGACCTCATAGGCCTTGCCTTGGGCGACCGCGGTGACGGTGCCATGCTCGATGCCGGTCGGCACCGTCTTGAAGCCCGCCGCCTCGGCACGCCGGATGGTTTCCTCGGGCACCGTCGTGGTGGCGATGTCGATGTCGGCGACCGGCTGGCCGATGAGCGCGTTGCGCACCGCACCGCCGGCGACACGCGCCTCCTCGCCGCCGTCGGTGAGCGCGGCGAGCAGGCGCTGCAAGTGGCTCTCGCCGAGCCAGCCGGCCTTGCCGGCAATCGACACCGGATTGCTCACGAATAGAGCCTTTCATAGAGCGTTCGGATGATGCCCGCAGTGACGCCCCAGATGCGCTGGCCGCCATAGGGCATCTCGTAAAAGAACCATTCGAGGTCGTTCCACATGCGACTGTCTCTGGTGTGGTTGGCGGGGTCCATCAGAAAACCCAGCGGCACCTCGAAGACAGCATCGACTTCGTCGGAATTCAGCGTCAGGCTGAAACCGGGCCGCACGATCCCGAGCACCGGAGCGATGCGATAGCCGCTGCCGGAAACGTAGTCCGGCAGACGGCCGATGATCTCGATGTAATCCCTATCGAGACCGATCTCCTCGAATGTCTCGCGCAACGCCGCCGCTTCCGGGCTCGCATCGGTTGGATCGACGGTGCCACCGGGAAAAGCAACCTGCCCCGAATGGTTGCGCAGCTTTTCCGCCCGCCTGGTCAAAAGGACCGTGGCTTCATGGCCATGATCGACCACCGGGATCAGAACGGCGGCATCGCGCAGCGCCTTGGCCAGCTTCAGTCTGGGATGGCCCGGATTGAAGCGGTGGTCGCCAAAATCGTCGCCGGCATGCGCCAGCGGCTGCGCCGCGACGCGCTGGCGAAACCCGGCAGCGGAAAACGCCAACGGCGTCACCTGATCCATCATAGGCGGTCCATCATGCGCTCAGCCGTTTCAGTTTCTCAGCCGGCATGATTGGATAGACCTCGCCTTTGGAACGGACGGCAAACATCGTCTTGCCACCGATGTCGATCTCTTCGCCGTGCTCGACCAGCTCGTACATCACCGGCCGTGTCACCAGCGCCTCCAGCCGCCCGCGCACCAGCACATAGGGCTTCAGGCCACCTGTCTCGTCTTCATCGACGAAGCGCAGCGGGTGTCCCGCCCCAGCCTCGACCACGTCGCCGACATTGGTGCGAAAGGTGATGATTTGTCCGTCGCCCGCGCCAGACACGTCCATCTCGACGGCAATGAAGGGCGCGTCGGCGACGCGGATGCCAACCTTTTCCACCGGCGTCACCAGGTAGGTCCTGCCGTCCTCGTCCTTACGCAGCACCGAGGAAAAAAGCTGCACCAGCGGCATCCGGCCGATCGGCGTTCCCAGATAGAACCAGGTGCCGTCCTGCTTGATTTCCATGTCGAGATCGCCGCAAAACGCCGGATTCCAGCGTTCCACCGGCGCCGGCCCCTTGCCGGCGCGTGTCGCGCGCGAGACTAGCGCTTGCAGCCCGCGCGCCTCGGTCGCGGCCGTCAGGCTCTCTTCACGATTGTCTGCGGCTTCCGTCATGGTCACGAAATAGTCACTGTTGTTCCGCTTGTCAGCCTAAGTCTGTGATTTAAATTCAAAGACAGGCGGCCTGCGAGGCCGAATCGCGGCATTCTGCGGCACCCACTGTGCCAAGCGGTATTTCCAACCAGAAGGATCGATGCTGCATGAGCGTGATGATCAAGGAAAGCCCGATCAGCGAAAAGGACATGGTGGCGCAGGCCGAGAAAGCGCTGGCCGACATTTCGAGGGTTCGCAACGGCGTCGGCCGGGTCATCTTCGGCCAGGAAAGCGTCGTCGAGCGCACGCTCGTCGCATTGCTGGCCGGCGGCCATGCACTGCTGGTCGGCGTGCCCGGCCTAGCCAAGACCAAGCTGGTCGAAACGCTGGGCATCGTGCTCGGCCTCGATTCGCGCCGCATCCAGTTCACGCCCGACCTGATGCCGTCCGACATTCTCGGCTCAGAGGTGATGGAGCAGGATGAATTGGGCAAGCGTTCGTTCCGCTTCATTTCCGGGCCGATCTTCGCGCAACTGCTGATGGCCGACGAGATCAACCGCGCCTCGCCGCGTACGCAGTCGGCGCTGCTGCAGTCGATGCAGGAATACCACGTCACTATTGCCGGCGTGCGCCACGACTTGCCGTCACCGTTCCATGTTCTGGCGACACAGAACCCGCTGGAGCAGGAAGGCACCTATCCGCTGCCCGAGGCACAGCTCGACCGCTTCCTGATGCAGGTCGACATCCTCTACCCCGAGATCGAGGCGGAGCGCCGCATCCTGCTGGAAACCACCGGTATCGAGGATGCCAAGGCTGAAAACGTGCTGCAGCCGGCGCGGCTGAAGGACATCCAGACGCTCATCCGCCGCATGCCGGTGCCGGAAAGCGTCGTCGAGGCGATCCTCAAGCTGGTGCGCTCTGCGCGTCCCGGCCAGGGCAACGCCGATACCGACAAGCACGTCGCCTGGGGCCCAGGCCCGCGCGCCAGTCAGGCGCTGACGCTGTGCACCCGCGCCCGCGCCCTCTATGACGGCCGGCTGGCGCCGTCGGTCGACGACGTCCGCGCACTGGCCGAGCCGGTGCTGCAGCACCGCATGGCGCTGACCTTCGCCGCCCGCGCCGAGGGCACCACGGTTCGCGACGTCGTGGCGAAGCTCGCGAAAGGGATTTGATGGCGCGCATCGGTGAAGCGCAGGCACCGGCAGCGACGCGCGATGCGCTCGCCAGAGGCCGGTTGCGGGCTTCGTTGGTGCCGGACCTGCTGGTCGAGGCGCGCCGCATCGTCAACACGGTAATTGCCGGCTGGCACGGCCGCCGCAAGCGCGGCATCGGCGAGAATTTCTGGCAGTTCCGGCCCTATGTCGAAGGCGATTCCTCGCGCATTGACTGGCGCCGTTCCGCCCGCGACGACCACACCTATGTCCGCGACCGTGAATGGGAGGCCGCCCACACGGTGTGGCTGTGGGCCGACCCCTCGCCTTCCATGCTCTACAAATCGACCGGAGCCGGCGTTTCCAAGGAATCGCGCGCCCTTGTGCTGACGCTGGCCATGGCCGAGCTTTTGTCGCGCAGCGGCGAGCGCATTGCCTGGCCCGGCCTGACCGACCCGTTCACCGCCCGCAATGGCGCCGAGCGCATCGCGGCGCAACTGATGCACGCCGGCGACCTGCCGGCAAAGCCCGACCTGTCCGGCATTCGCCGCTTCTGCGACATCGTCATCGTCAGCGATTTCCTTGACCCGGTCGAGGACACGATGGCCTGGCTGGACGTGCTCGCCCGCCACGGCGTGCGCGCACATCTGATCGAGGTCGCCGATCCGGCCGAGGAAAGCTTCCCCTATGCCGGGCGCACCGAATTCACCGATCCTGAGACCGGCGACAAGCTGACCGCCGGCCGCGCCGAAATGCTGGGCGAGGAATATCGCCTGCTTTATGCCGCCCGCCGCCAGGAACTGGCCGCCTGGTGCAAACGGCTTGGCTGGAGCTTTACCATCAATCATACCGATCGCCTTGCCTCCGAGGCGCTGGTGCGCATCCATATGGCGATGACCGCCGAGGGCAGCTTTGCCGGGAGGGCCCGCGCATGAGTTGGCTGCCGCTCTCCTTCGGGGCGCCGATGGTGCTGTGGGGCCTGCTGGCGCTGCCGGTGATCTGGTGGCTTCTGCGGCTGACCCCGCCCAGGCCGCAAACCGAGGTGTTTCCGCCGCTCAGGATTCTCGCCCGCGTGTTGAGGCGCGAAGAAACGCCGCAGCAGAGCCCTTGGTGGCTGACGCTGCTCAGGCTGCTGATGGCCGCGCTTGTCGTGGCGGCACTTGCCGAACCCGTCTTCAACCCGCGCGAAAAGCTGCCCGCCGAGGGCGCCGCCCTGGCGCTGGTGATCGACAATGACTGGGCAAGTGCCGCCGACTGGGGCAAGCGGGTCGCCACCGCCGAGCGGCTGATCGCCGATGCCAATTCGAATGGCGTGCCGGTGCTCATCGCTTTCACCGCCGAGAAGCCGAATGCCGAGATCGGTCCCTTCGATGCCGCTGCCGCGCTCGACCGGCTGCGCGCGGCAAAGCCGCGGCCGATCCCGACCGACCGCCCCGCCGTCTACGCCCGCGTCGCATCAGCCCTGGACTCGCTGCCGGGCGCCAGCGTCGCAGTGCTCGCCGATGGCTTGGCGGCGCAAGGCGACGAAGCCGCCTTCAACACGTTGTTGTCAAAGAACGCGGCACGTATTGTCTGGGCCGTTTCCGACCGGCTGTCGCTGACCGGCCTGACCGGCGCCGACAACCAGGTCGACGGCTTCGCCCTGACAGCCATCCGCGCACCGGGCGACCCGGCACCTGCACAGGTGACGGCCGGCGCGTTCGACGACAAGGGCCGCCGCATTGCCGACGCGACGCTGACCTTTGCCCCGGGCGGAACCACCGCAACCGGCACGATGGCGGTGCCGTTCGAACTGCGCAACGACTTCGCCTACATCGCGCTCGATGGCGAGCGCCAGGCCGGTGCCGTCCGCGTGCTCGATGAGAGCTCAAAACGCCGCCGCGTCGGGCTGCTGTCGCAGTCCGAGGCCGATCAGGCGCAACCGCTGCTGTCGCCGCTCTACTACATCCGCCGCGCCCTGCAGCCCTTCGCCGATCTCGTCGAGCCGTCGAGCGTCGATCTCGCCGACGCCATTCCGCAACTGCTCGACCAGAAACCGGCGATGATCGTCATGGCGGATGTCGGCACCATTCCGGAACAGGCGCGGCAGAGGCTGGTCGACTGGGTCGACAAGGGCGGCACACTGGTGCGTTTTGCCGGTTCGCGGCTGGCCGCTGCCGGCAATGACGACGATCTGCTGCCGGTCCGGCTGCGCACCGGCGAGCGATCGCTTGGCGGCGCGCTGTCATGGACGGCGCCGCAGCCGGTCACCGAATTCCCGAAGACCGGTCCCTTCGCCGACCTCGCGCCGCCAACCGAGGTCACCGTTACCAGGCAGGTGCTGGCCGAGCCGACGCCCGACATTGTCGAGCGCACCTGGGCCACGCTTGCCGACGGCACGCCGCTGGTGACCGGGATGAAGAAGGACAAGGGCACCCTCGTACTGTTCCACGTCACCCCCGAGGCGACGTGGTCCAACCTGCCGATCTCCGGCAGCTTCGTCGAGATGCTGCGGCGCATCGTGCAATTGTCGCGCAACCAGGGCTCGGCGGTGGCCAATGCCGAGGCAGCCGCCACGTCGCTGGCACCCTATCGCATGATCGCTGCCGACGGCACGCTGGTGCCGCCGACACCGGATGCCAGGCCTCTGGTGCCCGGCGCCGGCCCGCTGGCGGTGACGCTGGAAAACCCGCCCGGCCTCTACGGCTCGGAAACGGGAGTGTTCGCTCACAATCTGCTCGGTGGCGACAGCGCATTCACGCCGCTGGCCCGGCCTGAAATCACGGTGCCGGTCACCACCATCCAGTATGCCTTCGACGAGCAGCGCAACCTCAAAGGTCCGCTTGTCACCACCGCCCTGGTGCTGATGGTGCTCGACACGCTTGCCGTATTCTGGATGGGCGGCCTGTTGTCGCGCCGGCCGCGCCGTGCCGGCGCTGCGGCGACGGCAGCCGTCCTGCTGATGGCGCTCGGCGCCTTGATTGGCCAAGCGGACGTCGCGCGTGCCGACGACGCCAAACCGGGAGATACAGAGGCGATCGGGGACATTTCAAAGACCCGGATCGCCTACGTGCTGACCGGCGAACCGGGTGTCGATTCGATCAGCCGCGCCGGGCTCGAAGGGCTGACCCGCTTTCTTATCGAAAAAACCGCGCTCGAACCCGGAGCACCCGCCGGCGTCGACATCTCGAAGGACGAACTGTCCTTCTACCCGCTGATCTACTGGCCGATCGATCCCTCGGCCCCGATGCCGAGCGAGGCCGCCATCGCCCGCATCGACGCCTATATGCAGCAGGGCGGAACGGTCTTGTTCGACACCCGTGACCAGTTCGCCAATGGCATTGGTGCGGATTCGACCAGCCCGGCTACGGAGCGGCTGCGCGACATCCTCGGCAACCTCAACGTGCCACCGCTGGAACCGGTGCCGTCGGACCACGTGCTGACCAAATCCTTCTACATTCTTCCGGAGTTTCCTGGCCGTTTTGCCGGCAGCCCGCTTTGGGTCGAGGCATCGCTCGAAGCCAGCAACACCGAGAACCGCCCGGTGCGCACCGGCGACGGCGTTTCGCCAATCATGATCACCGCGAATGATTTCGCCGGCGCCTGGGCGGTCGACGAGAATGGCGACCCGCTATTGCCGACGGTGCCTTCGGATCCGATGCAGCGCATCTATGCGCTGCGCGCCGGCGTCAACATCATGATGTACATGCTGACCGGCAACTACAAGTCCGATCAGGTGCACGTCCCTGTGCTGCTCGAACGGCTGGGGCAGTAGACCATGAACTGGTCGCTCTCCTTCGAACCGCTCATCACCTGGCCGCTGCTCGCAGTGGTCCTGGTGCCGCTGCTGCTGCTGGCGCTGGCCGGCCTTTGGTTTCGCCAGCGCGGTGCGATTTTCCGCCTGGCAGCCCTGATTGCCCTGGCTGCGGCGCTGCTCAATCCGGTGTTCCTCGACGAAGAGCGCGAGCCGCTGAAAAGCATCGTCGCCGTCGTCGTCGACCGCAGCCAGAGCCAGGATATCGGCGACCGCACCAAGCAGACCGACGCGGCGTTAGCCGGGCTTCAGCAACGTCTCGGCCGCTTCAAGCAGTTCGACGTCCGTGTCGTCGAAGCCGGCAAGTCCGAAGCCGCCGACGAGCGCACCGAGACGCGGTTGTTTTCCTCGCTCGAAAATGCTTTCCGCGACGTGCCGCCATCGCGCATCGGCGGCGCCATCATGATCACCGATGGCGAGGTGCATGACGCACCGTCCGGCACACCCGACTTCAATGCCCCGCTGCATGCGCTGATTACCGGCAACGAGCATGAAAAGGACCGTCGCATTCGCTTCGAGAATGCGCCGCGCTTCGGCCTCGTCGGCAAGCCGCTCGACATGACCTATCGAGTCATCGCCACCAACAACGACACCGGCCCGGTCGATGTCCGCGTATCGGTCAATGGCGAGCAGGTATCGGTCGAGCACGCCAACATCGGCCAGGCGATGCCGCTGCAGGTGACTATTCCCAGCGCCGGGCGCAACATTGTCGAACTCGCCATCAACCACGAGCCGGGCGAACTCACCGACACCAACAACCGCGCCATCGCGCTGATCGACGGTATTCGCGAAAATCTGCGGGTACTGCTCGTTTCCGGTGAACCGCATGCGGGCGAGCGCACCTGGCGCAATTTGCTGAAATCCGACGCTTCGGTGGACCTCGTGCACTTCACCATCCTGCGCCCGCCGGAAAAGCAGGACGGCACGCCGATCAACGAATTGTCGCTGATCGCCTTCCCGACGCGCGAGCTGTTCGTCGAGAAGATCAAGGATTTCGACCTGATCATCTTCGACCGCTATCAGCACCGCGACGTACTGCCGATCCTCTATTACGACTATATCTCCGAATATGTCGAAAAGGGCGGCGCGCTGCTGATCGCGGCAGGCCCCGAATATGCCGGCGAAAGCTCGATCGCCCGCACGCCGCTGATGTCGGCGCTGCCGGCAATGCCGACCGGCGAGGTCATCGACAAGGCCTTCTATCCGCGCCTCACCGATACCGGCCAGCGTCATCCGGTAACGCGTGGGCTCGACGGCTCCGCGACCGAGCCGCCGCACTGGAGCCGCTGGTTCCGCACCATCGGGGTCGAGAACCCCGAGGGCGAGGTGGTGATGAAGGGCGCCGACAACCGGCCGCTGCTGCTGCTCGATCGCAAGGGCGAAGGCCGCGTCGGCATGCTTCTGTCCGACCAGGGCTGGCTGTGGGCGCGCGGCTTCGAGGGCGGTGGGCCCCACGTCCAGCTCTACCGGCGCATCGCCCACTGGCTGATGAAGGAGCCCGAACTCGAGGAAGAGCGGCTGACCGCCGACGGCCGCGGCATGGTGCTGGAAATCCGCCGCCAGACGATGAGCGACGACCCCGGCCCGGCGCAAGTCATCACGCCATCCGGCAAGGCACTGATCGTCAGGCTCGAGAAATCCGAACCAGGTGTCTTCCTCGGCAGCGTCGAGACCAGCGAAATCGGTCTCTACCAGGTCGGCAATGGCGACCTGACGGCATTGGCCCATGTCGGGCCGGTCAACGCCCCGGAATTCACCGATGTCGTCTCCACCGAGAACCGGCTGAAACCACCGGCTGAGGCAACCGGCGGCAGCGTTCGCCGGCTGGCTCCGGCCTCGCCACTTGGCAATCTCACCAGCACGGTCACGCTGCCATCAATCGTCCCGGTCCGTTCGTCGGGCGCGGCCTCCGGCAATGACTGGATCGGCCTGCGCACTACCGACGACAGCGTGCTCAAGGCCGTCTCGCGCGTGCCGCTGTTCGGTGGCTTCCTCGGACTCGGCCTGCTTCTTCTGGCGATGGGCTCTATGTGGTACCGCGAAGGGCGGTAGCGGCACCGTCCTTCCTTCTCCCCTTGTGGGCCTGTTGCGTAATTCGCTGATTGTGATTCTCTGAGACGAAGCTCGGAGGGAATCGCGATGGCAGTGAAGCAGATGGGC
>NZ_JAMYOQ010000029.1:0-73244 GCF_040319905.1 Mesorhizobium sp. M0833
GCCCATCTGCTTCACTGCCATCGCGATTCCCTCCGAGCTTCGTCTCAGAGAATCACAATCAGCGAATTACGCAACAGGCCCACAAGGGGAGAAGGGGACGTTGGGGCTTGAACGTCAGTCGTTGCGCCTGAAATTGCGGATGCGGTCAAACAGCACGGCGAGCAGGATGGCGCCGCCGATGAACACGCCTTGCCAGAAGGCATTGATGCCGAGCAGGCCGAGGCTGTTGCGGATGACCTCGATCAGCGCCGCGCCGACGACCGCGCCGAAAGCGGTGCCCATGCCGCCGGCCAGGTTGGCGCCGCCGATGACGGTGGCGGCGATCACCTGAAGCTCCATGCCGTTGCCGAGATTGGTGGTGACCGCGCCCAGCCAGCCGGTCTGGATGATGCCGGCAAGGCCAGCCGCCAGTGCCGAGATCATGTAGACGACAACCTTGATCTGGCGCACCGGAACGCCGGTCAGCGTCGCCGCATGCTCGTTGCCGCCGATGGCGAAGATGTGCCGGCCGAATTTCGTCCAGCGCAGCACAAAGCCGGTGATCAACGCCAGCACGATCATGTAGAGCACCGGATTGGCGATGCCGAACACCCATGCGCCGCCGCCCAGCGCCAGCAGCTTGTCGTGGTCCGGCCCAAACTGGAAGACGACGGTGTTGTTGGAGGCGACCATCGCAAGGCTGCGCGCAATCGACAGCATGCCGAGCGTCACCACGAAGGGCGGAAAGCCGAGATAGGCGATCAGAACCCCGTTGAAGGCGCCGATGATCAGCGCTGTCGCGATCGCAGCGCCAATGCCGATCTCGATGCCGTAGCCGGCATGCATGGTCACGGCCAGCACCATCGAGCAAAGGCAAAGCACGGAGCCGACCGACAGGTCGATACCGCCCGTGATGATGACGAAGGTCATACCGAGCGCGACGATGGCGACGAAGGTGACGTTGCGGGTGATGTTGTAGAGGTTCTTGGTTGTGGCGAAGGAATCCGTGGCCACCGACAGGAACAGGCAGGCGAGGATGACCGCGATCACCACCCAGAAGGTCTGGCTGGCAAACACCTTGCTCAGCAAGGTGTGCTGCTTGTGCGCGATCGTCTGATCAAGGGTGACAGCCATTATCGACCTTTTTTACTCTGGTTGAGGCGTCAATCATACCTGTTCGATGGCGCCGGTGATGAGTCCGGTGACTTCTTCCGGCGAACTGGATGCTATCGTCTTGTCGGCGACCTTGCGGCCGCGCCGCATGACGATAACGCGGTCGGCAACGTCAAAGACGTCGGGCATGCGGTGGCTGATCAGCACGACGGCGATGCCCTGGTCGCGCAAATGGCGGATCAGGTTCAATACCTCAGCGACCTGGCGCACCGAGATCGCCGCCGTCGGCTCATCCATCAGCACGATCTTGGCCTGCGAAAGCATGGTGCGGGCGATCGCCACCGCTTGCCGCTGGCCGCCCGACATTTGTTTGACCAGGTCGCGCGGGCGCGTTTCGGATTTCAGCTCGGCAAAGATCTGGCCGGCACGCTTGTACATCGCGGCATAGTCGAGGATGCGAAGCGGCCCGAGGCCGCGGCGCAATTCGCGGCCGAGATAGACGTTGGCGGCGGCCGTCAGATTGTTGCACAGCGCCAGGTCCTGATGGACGATTTCGATGCCGTGCTGGCGCGCCTCGACCGGCTTGTGCAGGATCAGCTCCTTGCCGTCCATCTGCATCGTGCCATGGCTCGGTGGGAAATTGCCGGCGATCATCTTGACCAGCGTCGACTTGCCGGCACCGTTGTCGCCCATCAGGCCGACAACCTGTCCGGCCTCGATCGACAACGAAACGTCGTTGACCGCCTGGATGGCGCCAAAATGCTTCGAGATGTTGGTGAGTTCGAGAACCGCCACCAGCCTTCTTGCCTCCCCGTGCTTTGGGGCCTGCGGTTCTGCCGCGGCCTTTCGCTCTTCCCAGTTCCTCCCGGAAGCAGCGATTTCGCCCATTTACGCATAAGCCTTCTTGGCGTCAACCACGGCTTCTTTCGAAAAATCAGTTTTGTAGGACAAATAGCATTGACGTCGGTGACAAGGCGATATTAGCTAAGTGTCGGAGGAGCTTGCGCCGAGCCACCGGGTTGCCGGAAGGAATCGGTGAGGGTTTGTCGGTCAGGGATTTGGCAACCGGCGCTATCTGTCGGTGCCTGTCTGAGACTGAATATGAAAATGCTTATCGACCTGGCTTGGCGGCACGAGTGCGACATCCTCTGTCATCTTGCTCCGGGTCGGTCTGTGTGTGGCGGGCACGCGGTGTCCGTTTGTTTCAAAAGGGAGGACTGACATGAGGAAATCACTATTGCTCGCTGCCGCCGCCGTCATGGCGTTGGGTGCCGGGCCGGCCATGGCCAAGAAACAGCTCGTCATCGTCGTGAAGGGTCTCGACAATCCATTCTTCGAGGCCATCCACCAGGGCTGCGAGAAATGGAACAAGGAAAACGCCAGCTCGGAATATGAGTGCTTCTACACCGGACCGGCGTCGACCTCGGATGAGGCCGGTGAAGCCCAGATCGTCCAGGACATGCTGAGCAAGCCCGACACGGTGGCGATGGCGATTTCGCCGTCGAACGCACCATTGATCGCGCAGACGATCAAGAGCGCCAATCCGTCGATCCCGATCATGACCGTCGACGCCGACCTCAGCAAGGAAGACGCGGCGCTGCGCAAGACCTATCTCGGCACCGACAACTACCTGATGGGTCACAAGATCGGCGAATACATCAAGAAGGCCAAGCCGAATGGCGGCAAGATCTGCACCATCGAAGGCAATCCGGCGGCCGACAACATCCTGCGCCGCGCGCAGGGCATGCGTGACGCGCTTTCAGGCAAGGACGGCCTCGCGGCGCTGGCAGGAGAAGGCGGCTGGACCGAAGTTGCCGGCTGCCCGGTGTTCACCAATGACGACGGCGCCAAGGGCGTGCAGGCGATGACCGACATCCTCGCCGCTAATCCCGATCTTGACGCCTTCGGTATCATGGGCGGCTGGCCGCTGTTCGGCGCTCCGCAGCCCTATCGCGACCTGTTCAAGCCGATGGCCGACAAGATCGCCAGCAACGCCTTCGTCATCGGCGCCGCCGACACGATCGGCGACGAGGTGGCGATTGCTCGTGACGGGCTGGTGACCGCACTGGTTGGCCAGCGGCCGTTCGAGATGGGCTACAAGGCGCCTTCGGTGATGATCGACCTGATCGAAGGCAAGCCGGTGGCCGATCCGGTGTTCACCGGCCTCGACGAATGCACCAAGGATACCGTCGACACCTGCATCCAGAAGTAGGTCGGCAATTACGGGGCGCCCGTCGGGCGCCCCGTTACGCATCGTCCATACAAACGCACGAGGCGACGCTGCTTTGGAGCGTAGGCCGCTGACTTGTCGTGCCCTGAATTCAGGCTTTCGACAAGCAGCTGCCGGGGAATACGAATGCCGGACGCGACATCAAAAAAGCGACCCGCCAAGAAGGCAGAGGCTGAGCGGCCGGCCGGCGTTCGGCGCGCCGACGCCGCACACTTTCCCGGCTCGAGCGTTCACGCGTCGCTCGCCAACGAGATCGGGCTGAGGATCGTGCGCGGCGACTATCCGCCGGGAACCATCCTGCCCAACGAGGCCAAATGGTCCGAGACCTTCGACGTCAGCCGCTCGGCGGTGCGCGAAGCCATCAAAATGCTGATGGCCAAGAGCTTGCTGTCGTCACGTCCCAAAATCGGCAGCTGGGTCGAGCCGAAAGAGCGTTGGAACCTGCTCGATCGCGATGTGCTGGCCTGGTACGCGACCTCGCCGGATCGTGAGGTGTTCCTCAGGACCGTGCAGGAATTCCGCCACATCATCGAGCCGGAGGCGAGCGCCTTTGCCGCCATGCGGCGCACCGACGAGCAGATGGCCGAGATCAGCCAGGCCTGCCGCGAGATGGGCGAGGCAACCAATCTGCAGGAGCGAACGCGCGCCGACACGCGGTTCCACCTCGCCATCCTGCGCGCCTCGGGCAACGATCTGCTGGTGCCGCTCGGCGTGCTGATCGAATCGGCGCTCGATCACCTGTTTGTTTTCGTCACGCGCGAAACCAGCGACCAGCAGCATGCGCAGAGGCTGCATGAGGCAATCGAGAAGAACATCCGCCTGCAGCGGCCGGCTGCAGCCCGTGCCGCGGTGCACAGACTTCTCGCCAACACCGACGACGTTATCGGCCGGTCGCGGCGGTGATGGTTGCACAGGACGGCGAACTCGGGTGGGACAGGAATTCGGTTTTTATCGTCGCAATGTATTTGTTCTTGATTTGTGCCGGCAGCTATGCTACTAATTTGGGTATGGTGCGAATTGGCGCCGACGACCCGCCCACCGAGGCGGGTTTTTGTTTTTGGCTTCTTCCGATCGAAAGTGCGCGTGCTTTGGTGCACGGACTTCTCGCCAATACCGACGACGTTATCGGCCGGTTCCGGCGCTGATTCGATCGTTTCTCGGCCAACTGCGTGTAAGTCGGGTTCGATCGTTCCCGTCAGTCGCAAATCGCAAATTTAGGAGATTAGCCGAAACCCTCCCTTCGTCATCCCCTCCCTTCGTCATCCCTGGGCGGAGCAAGGAGCGAAGCGACGCGGCGCAGGCCCTGGGATCCATGCCGTTACCTTGCGGCAGTGCTCCAGCGGGCCAGAACCAAACGCTGCCACCCCCGTCCTGCGAAAAAGCTCGAAGCACTCTGGGACTGGTCGTCTCGATCAATTCGGTCTTCCATTGGCGGAGCCAGCGCTTCAGCAGCTTCTGGCTCGCGGTCATGGTGGAAGGGCAACGAGCGCAATGGGATACAAGCGCCGTTCTGAGCCGCTGCATTCTTCGGCTGATATCACGGCATGGATCCCAGGGTCTGCGCGACGTCGCTTCGCTCCTGCTCCGCCCTGGGATGACGAGGTGTGGTGTCATGTGGCTAATCGCCAGCGTTGGAGATTGGCGGCTGTAGCTGGTCGGCAGCGAACGTCTACAGTTGCGACACTCCCAGGCGTTAATCCCAACGTTCTCAGATCGTCTGCTTCTTGCCGTCCCTGGTCGGCATCAGGTCGACGCCGTTGACCTTGCCGATATGCGTGGCCAGCATCGGCACGTACTGGTCGGCGGGGCCGGTGGCAAAGGCGCCGGCGAAGGCGTTCTTGGTGGCGTTGCCGAGCGGGTTGGCGATGCCGGCAGCACCCGCCATCGATTCGAGATAGGTGAGATCCTTGAAGGCATTGGCGATGGTGAACTTGTGCGCGTCGCGGTCGCCTTCCAGCGTCCAGCGCATGAAGGTCTGGTAGAAGCCGCAATCCATGCGGCCGTTGCGGATGACGCTGTCGAAACGCGGCGGCGAGATGCCGACCTTCTGCGCCAGCGCCAGCGCTTCGGAATAGATCGCGGCGTAGCCGAGCGAAATGAAGTTGTTGAGCAGCTTCATGCGGTGGCCGTCGCCGGTGTCGCCGATATGGACGATGCGCCCGGCCCAGGTTTCGAGCACCGGCCTCAGCCGGGCAAAGACCGCATCGGGCGCGCCGACCATGGCGTCGAGCGTGCCTTCCCAAGCCTCCTTCGGCGTGCGGCTGAGCGGGGCATCGACATAATCGACGCCTAGCCCCTTGAGTTCGGCGGCCAGCGCCACCGTCGAAACGGGATCAGAGGTCGAGCAGTCGACGACAACCGATCCCTGCTTCAGGCCTTCCTTGAGGCCGCCTGGGCCGCGGATGATGGCTTCCACCTCGCGCGAGCCGGTGACGCAGATGAAGACGATGTCAGAGGCCGCCGCGACGTCGCGCGAGGTCGCCGCTTCCCTGGCGCCGCGGCCGAGCAGGTCTTGCGCCGGCGCGCGGTTCTTGCGGCCGAGAAACGTCAGCGGATAGCCCTTGTCGACGATGTTCTTCGCGATCCCGTGTCCCATCAGGCCAAGCCCGATGAAGCCGATCTTTTCGCTCGCGGCGGTCGTGTTCATGTCGTTTCGTCCTATTTTGCAATGATGGATGACGGCGCTGCAGCTTGCCGGCGAATTGTTGAAGCGGGTTTTTGCCGCATGCCATGGCAGGCGATTGCAGAGTTCGATATTGTCTGACAATACACATGAATTCCAGGGAGAGCAAAATGACGAAGCGGATTATGTTCACCGGCGGCAGCGGCAAGGCCGGGCGCCACGTCGTGCAGTATCTCGTCGAGCAGGGCTGCCAGGTACTCAACATCGACACCAAGCCGCTCGACAATCCCAAGGTGCGCACGCTGATCACCGACATCACCGACAGCGGGCAGGTGTTCAACGCGCTGTCGAGCTATATGGGCCTGCATGAATTCGACCCGTCGCTGCGTACGCAGCCGGTCGATGCCGTGGTGCATTTCGCGGCGATCCCGCGCATCATGATCACGCCCGACAACGAGGTGTTCCGCATCAACGCGCTCGGCACCTACAACGTCATCGAGGCGGCGGTGAAGCTCGGCATCCGCAAGGTGGTGATCGCCTCCAGCGAAACCACCTACGGCCTGGTCTTCGCCAACGAACCGCGCGATCCGACGTATTTCCCGCTCGACGAGGAGTACGACGTCGATCCGATGGACAGCTATGCGCTGTCCAAGGTCGTCAACGAGAAGACCGCGCGGGCGTTTGCACAACGCGATGGCAGCGACATCTACGCCCTGCGCATCGGCAACGTCATCGAGCCGCATGAATATTCGCTGTTTCCGAAATGGTTCGCCGATCCGGGTTTCCGCAAGCGCATCGCCTGGAGCTATATCGACGCGCGCGACCTCGGCCAGATCACGCTGCGCGCCATCGAGAAGGACGGGCTCGGCTATCAGGTGTTCAACGCCGCCAATGACGACACCTCGTCCGACCTGCCGACGGCCGAACTTTTGAAGCGGTTTTATCCCGACGTGCCCGTCAAGGGCGATCTTGGCGAATACGAGACGCTGCTCTCCAACCGCAAGGCGCGCGACATGCTCGGCTTCCGGCCGGAGCACAGCTGGCGGAAGTACGTCAAGACGAGCTGACGGGCGCACCTGACGCGGAGTCGCCACTGGGTCAGCCCCGATTTTTTCGTCATGAGGCTAGGCTCACGCGTTTGCCGCGCGCGGGCAATCGAGCTACTTGTCTTTCCAGAAATCGGCCTGGAGTTGCGCCGCTTCATCGGCAAGCAGCGGGCCGACGACTTCAGTCGGACGCTGCCCGGCTTCGAAGACGATCCTGCAGGGCAGGTCGAGCGTGGGATTCTCGACATGTGCACCCGTTACCCGCTTGAGGTCATGTTCGCTCTGCCCAAAGACGACCCGTCCGATGCCCGCCCAATAGATTGTCCCAGAGCACATCGCGCAAGGTTCGGCCGAGGTGTAGAGGGTGCAGGAAGCCAGCTTTTCGAGACTGACATTCATCGCCGCCCACGAGGCCAGCAGCCTTTCGGCGTGAGCGGTGCGGTCGCCCCCGCCGGCTTTGTAAGCGTTGGGCTGCTCGCGCAACACATTGCCGTATCGGCGAGGAGCGAACCAAAGGGATGTTCGCCAGCATCGCGGGCTCGGCGCGCGACTTCGAACGCCTGACGGAGCAGACGCTCATCATAGGGCCGTTGTGGCATCGGCAGATCCTCCGCCGCTTGACCATAGTGCCGAACAATCCGCCGACACAAGGTGGCGGCCTAGGCGGTAGTGCCTCAGTTTCACGCGCCCCGACCAGCGATGGCACCGAAGGCGGGAAAGCGCGGGCCGTACAAAGCGTGCCAGTGGCGATTAGCGCATTGGCAACCTCTTGCGTACGCACGACCAAGCCGGCGGTCAAATTTCAAACTGACCCACTTCCCGCTCAGGCTAAAGCCTCGTTCCGATTGGGCCGTTGAGCCAGCCAGATGCTGCCGATGACGAAAACGACGCCGGCGATTTGAGGCAAGGTCAGCGTCTGATCCAGAAATACCCATCCAAGCAGCACGGCGGTCACCGGGCTGAGGAAAAGCAGCGATGACACCACTGCGGATTCCAGTCGCGCAATGCCCCGGAACCAGAGGACATAGGTCAGCGCCGCACCGATCAGCCCGAGCCACGCCAGTCCAAGCAGGTTGGCGCCGGTCGGCAGCGGGATGGAAGGCTCGCAAAGCAGAGCCACTGGAACGAGCAGCAGACCGCCGGCGGTCAGCTGCCATGCCGTGAAGGTAAGCAGCGATACTGGCGGTTGCCATTTACGGGCCAGTACGCTTCCGAAGGCCATAGAGGCCGCCCCGGCGAGGCCGGCGGCAACGCCGACCGCATCGAGCGCCGCATTCGGGGTCAGCACCAGCAATGCGACACCTGCGATCCCGACAAGGGCGGCGACGATCGCCAACCGGCGGACAGGGCTGTCAAGCAGGGCAGCAGCAAGGAAAATCACGATCAACGGCTGGACCGACAGCACGGTCGCGGCGACCCCGCCCGGAAGCCGGTAGGCGGCGACAAACAACAGGCTCAGGAAGATCGAGATGTTGAGGGTCCCGAGGACGAAACTGCGCAGCCACCAGATGCCCGTTGGAAGTTGCCGAACGATCACGAGCAGCAGCAATCCGGCGGGCAAGGCACGCAGCATTGCGACCGTCATCGGCGAGAAGTTCGGCAGGAACTGCGTGGTGACGATATAGGTGCTGCCCCATATTGCGGGTGCAATGGCTGTAAGCAACAGATCGAAACGGCGCGTTTTCATAAGATTTCCAGCACTTCGGCAAGAGGGCGGCGGGGCTTTTGCGGCCAGTTTCCGGGCGCGGCGCGGCCGACTGCGATGAGCATCACCGGCACTTCATTGCGCCCAAGGCCAAACTCGCGCGCCACGCCTTCGGCATCGAAGCCGGCCATCGGACCGGAGACGAGCCCCAGCGCTTCGGCCGCGAAAATCAGCGTTGCAGCGCAGAGCGTTGCCGAGCGCACCGCCTCGTCGCGGGCCGCTAGAGGATCGGCATATTGGGCGCGGGCGCCCTCCCGCCAGCCCGAAGCCATATCCGCCGGCATGAAGCCGGCTTCGACGAAAGGACGCAGCCTGGCATTGAGGGCAGCGTGGTCGGGCAGTACGCCGCAGACGATGAAGGTGACCGCTGCTTCCTGCACCTTGGCCTGGCCATGGGCCACGCTGCGCAACCGCGCCTTTGCTTCCGGCGTCCGCACGGCGATGAACCGCCAATTCTGAAGGTTGTAGGCGCTTGGCGCGCGCGTTGCGAGGCGTGCCAGTTCCTCGACCTCGGCATCCGTCAATGCGTGCGAGGCATCGAACCGATTGGCCGACATGCGCCGCTCGATCAGGGAGATTGTGGGGTTGGTCATCATGTCGTTCCGAATCGAGCAAGCCGTTCGGATAGCAGATAGAGAATTTACCAACGAGCGATAATACGCGATAATTGAAAGACATTGTTTACTAGAAGAGAATGATGAGATGGATCGCCTGACTGCGTTGCAGGTTTTCCGCCATGTGGCGGAACTGAACAGCTTTGCCGAAGCCGGACGGCGGCTCGGTCTCTCTCCTCCCGCGGTCAGCAAGAACATCGCCGAATTGGAGGCGCATCTGGGGGTGCGGCTTATCAACCGGACAACGCGGCGCATGGCCCTGACCGAAGAAGGCAGAATCTATCTGGAGCATGTCACGCAGGGGCTCGATGCGCTGGCCAGGGCCGACCAGGTCCTCGGCCCGGTCAAGACGGCGCCGAGCGGCACGTTGCGGGTCAGCGCGCCGATGACTGTCACGTTGACGCGGCTTTCGGCTGCCATCCCCGCGTTCCTATCGCGCTATCCCGATTTGAAACTCGATCTGCATCTTGACGACAGGCGCGTCGATATCGTGCGGGAGGGATTTGACCTGGCCATTCGCGGCAGCGACAATCTCGAGGATTCCAGCCTGGTCGCGAGAAAGCTTGCGGTCATGCCGCACGTGCTTTGCGCAGCTCCGTCCTATTTCGAGGAGCATGGCCGGCTCAAGACGCCTGCCGATTTGAAGGCGGCCAATTGCATCCGGTTCAGCCTCTCGGGGCATGCGGACATATGGGAATTCCGCAAGGACGGCCGCGTCGAGCGGGTCGCCATCGACGGACGATATACGGTCTCGTCAAGCCTTGCCGTGCGCGATGCGCTGCGCGCCGGCTTCGGCGTCAGCCTGATCCCTTATCCCTATGTCGAGAGCGACCTGAAAGCAGGCCGGCTGCAATCGGCTCTGGATGACTGGGAAAAGGTCGAAACCACGCTCTACGCGGTCTATCCGGCACGGCAGCATCTTGCCCCGAAAATACGCGTCTTCCTAGATTTCCTGATCGAGGAATTCAGTCGGAACAAAGAGAAGCTGTTTGTGCCGCTCCGGCGTGGGCGCTCGGCAAGGCGCGGTGTCGGGGAGGGGACTGAGGCGGAAAACCAAACTGAGATATTGCCGTCGATTTCATCTCCTTGACACGCCTCCAAATCCGGACTTTGTGGAGCTATGCAGGACGCGAAGCCGAACAAGGGAAAGACAGCGGCCGAGGCGTTCGCCGAACGCACGAGCGGTATTCGCCGGGCCGATGCGGCGCGCATACCGGGGTCGAGCGTTCACGCGTCGCTCGCCAACGAGATCGGGCTGAGGATCGTGCGCGGCGATTATCCGCCGGGAACCATCCTGCCCAACGAAGCCAAATGGTCCGAGACCTTCGACGTCAGCCGCTCGGCGGTGCGTGAAGCCATCAAAATGCTGATGGCCAAGAGCCTGCTGTCGTCACGTCCCAAAATCGGCAGCTGGGTCGAGCCGAAAGAGCGCTGGAACCTGCTCGATCGCGATGTGCTGGCCTGGTACGCGACCTCGCCGGACCGCGAGGTGTTCCTCAGGACCGTGCAGGAATTCCGCCACATCATTGAGCCGGAGGCCAGCGCCTTTGCCGCGATGCGGCGCACCGACGAGCAAATGGCCGAGATCAGCCAGGCCTGCCGCGAGATGGGCGAGGCGACCAACCTGCAGGAGCGCACGCGCGCCGACACGCGGTTTCACCTCGCCATCCTGCGCGCCTCGGGCAACGATCTGCTGGTGCCGCTCGGCGTGCTGATCGAATCGGCGTTCGATCATCTGTTCGCTTTTACGACGCGGGAACTCGACGATTTGCAGCATGCGCAGAGGCTGCACGAGGCAATCGAGAAGAGCATTCGCCTGCAGCGGCCGGACGCGGCTCGCAATGCGGTGCGCAAGCTGCTGGCCAATACCGACAGCGTCATCAAGTCCAGGTAGCGGCCGTTCGGCTACAGGTTGAGCGCTCAGTTGAAGGGTGCAGTCGCCAGATGATGCCATGTCAGGCCGAGCAGCAGCTCCTGGTCGCGGGCGGCGTGTTCGGGCGGGTTGACGACGGGGTCGCCATTGACGATGGCCGCCCAGAAGCCACGCATCTCCTCGACGAAGGCTTCTGCGTAGCCGGCGCGCAAATCACGCTTGGACAGTATGTGACCGTCCGAGGTCGTCACCGTCAGCCGGGTCGGATGATGGTTGAGCCAGGGCGAGGGGAATTCGAGCTCGAGGCTGGCATCGTCGAAGAACAGCGTGATCCGCTCCTTGTAGTCGGCGAGCTTGGGCACGGTGAGATGGGTCATGGTCCACAGCGCCTGCCCGTCCAGCAACTTGACGGCGCCCTGGCCGCCGTCGCCATTGGCAAAGATCTGCGCGCCGACGATCTCGCCGTCCGGCACGCCGAGCGCGTCGAGCAGGCCGTGGACGGCGTTGACGTCGTGAATCAAGGCCGAGCTGTAAGCGCCGATAAATCCACGGAAAGCGAGCTTCGTCACGGGGACACCGATGGCGTATTCGACCTGGCGCTTCTGCTTGGCGGCAACAGCGGCGATCAAGTCGTTGGGGATATCGGTGCCGCGCCTGTAGGGCTGGTGGGTGATGAACGGCCAGGCGTCGGGATCGTTCACTTCCACCGAGACCGCGCGCAGCGTGCTTGATGTTCCAGGCAGCGAAGCGAGCGCCAGCCGGTAGCTCGGATCGAAGCGCTTCATATAGCCGACCTGAACGATTTTCCCGGCGGCGTCGCGCGCGGCGATGATCTCGGCGATTTCCGCCAGCGAATAGCAGAGCGGCTTTTCGCAAAAGACATGCAGGCCAACCGCCAGCGCCGCCAGCACCTGTTCGTGATGTAGCGGGTCCGGCGAGCCGATCACCACCGCGTCGAGGCGTTGGTCGAAGAGCTGGTCGATCGTTTCGAAATTGGCAACGCCATGGGTGTCGGTGACGAACTGCCGCGAAATCCTGGAGGGATCGGCGACCCCGACCAGCTCGAACAATTCACTGAGGCGCAGCAGATTGGGAATATGCTCGAGCTGCGAGATCATGCCGGCGCCGACGACCCCGACGCGTATCCTGCTCATTGGATCATTCCCCGCAATGTCCGATTGTCAGCTCAAGGCGCCGCAGGCGGCCGGTTGCCGATCTGGGCGAGCAGGCCGGCAATCTCCGCCTCGACCGCCTTCAGATCCTCGCCGCCCGACATGATCGAGATGACCTCGTCGCGCGAGATCTCCGACTTGGCGTAGGTACCGCGATTGCGGCCGCGGTTGAGCAGGGTGAAGGTGTCGCCGACCGGATAGGCATGGTGGATGTTGTGGCTGATGAAAATGACGGCCAGGCCCCGCATGCGAGCTTCGATGATGAATTTCAGCACCATCGCCGCCTGGTGGACGCCGAGCGCGGAGGTCGGCTCGTCGAGGATCAGCACGCGCGCGCCAAAATGCACGGCGCGGGCGATCGCCACCGACTGGCGCTCGCCGCCCGACAGCGTGCCGACGGCTTGCGTCGGATCGCGCACGTCGATGCCGATGTCGGCCATCGCCTGCCTGGCGATGGTGTTGGCGCGCTCCTTGTCGATGCGCGAGAAAGGCAGGCTGCTTTTGGTCGGCTCGCGGCCGAGGAAGAAGTTACGGGTGATCGACATCAGCGAGATCATGCCGAGATCCTGGAACACCGTTGCCACGCCGAGCTCCTGCGCGTCGCGCGGGCTGCGGAAGGTGACCGGCTTGCCGTCGACCAGGATTTCGCCCTTGCTCGGCCGGTAGACGCCGGACAGAACCTTGATCAGCGTCGACTTGCCGGCGCCGTTGTCGCCAAGCAGGCAGTGGACCTCGCCCGGATAGACCTTGATGTCGATGTCCTGGAGCGCGCGCACCGAGCCGAAATTGACGCTGACGCCGCGCAGTTCCATAGCCGGTTCGCTCATTTGGGCTGGCGCAGTCATTTGCCACCTCCGCGGCCGAGCGCCTTCAGCCTGATGTAGTTGTTGACCAGCACAGCCATCAGGATGACGATGCCGAGGAAGACCTTGAACCAGTCAGTGTCGATGCCGGTGTAGAAGATGCCCATCTGCACCAGCCCGAAGATCAGCGCGCCGAACAGCACGCCATAGACGGTGCCGTAGCCGCCGGTGAGCAGCACGCCGCCGATGACGGCGGCGATGATCGCCTCGAATTCCTTGAGCAGGCCGCGCGTGGTGTCGGCGGAGCCCGCCTCCATCACCTGGATGGTGGCAAGCAACGTCGCCGCGCAGGCGGTGTAGATGAACAGGCTGATCTTGACGCGATCGACCGGCACGCCAACGTTGCGGGCTGCGATCAGGTCGCCGCCAGTGGCGAAGATCCAGTTGCCGTATTTCGTCTGGGTCAGCACGTAGCCGGCCAGCGCCGTCAGGCCAAGCCACCAGACGATCGACATCGGAATGCCCGCGACGAACGGGATGCCGTCGCTGCGGGTGGCGATCCAGCCTTGCGCGCCCATCCAGTGGAACAGGCCGGTGAGCAGATGGCCGTTGAAAATGCCGGCCGTCGCCGGATCCGGTGCGCCTTCGAGTATGTAAGGGATCTGGGTGCGGCCGGTGACGGCGCGGGTGATGCCGATCGACAGTCCGCGCAGGATATAGAGCGTGGCCAGCGTGACGATGAAGGAGGGCAGGCGCGTCTTCACCACGATCAGGCCATTGAGATAGCCGGTGAGGATGGCAACGGCGAAGGCGCAGGCGATGCCGCCCCATAGCGGCAGTCCCCAGTACTTCACCGTCAGCCCGATGACGACACCGGCGAAGCCGACCATGGAGCCGACCGAAAGATCGAACTCGCCGGCGATGATGAGGAGTGCTGCCGCGGTGGCGACGATGCCGAGCTCCGCCGACAGCGTCAGGAAGGTCATTGACCCCTGCAGCGAATAGAGGTTCGCCGCGCCCGGCAGCAGCGCAAAGATGATGATCGTCGCAAGCAGCCCCCCGGCGGCACCGGCTTCCGGCCGGCGCAGCCACTGGGTCAGCTTGCCGGTGCTGGCCAACCGTTCGTCGGCGCCGGCGGCCCGCTTCGACGTCATGCCGAAGCGGTCGGTCGCCTTCAGTTCACCCGGAGATATCGCCTTGTCTTCCACGACCGCCATTAGGCTCTCCAATCGCTCAAATCGCAATCTTCGAACGAACGGGAGAGCGCTTGGCGCTTTCTCCCGTTCCGTCGGAGCGCTGGCCTAAATTTTGATGCATGTCGTTACCGCAGAACCGCTGCACACTTTTGCGCGACATGCATTAGCGGATGCCCTCTTTGGCTAGCGCCAGGATCGCCTTGGCTTTTTCCGGCGTATCGATGAACAGCGGTCCGGTATAGGCGTTGTTCTGCGGCCAGAAGCCGTGCGTCGCCTGCTCGACCAGGTAGATCACCGGCAGATAGCCCATCAGATATTGCTGGGCGTCCATGCCGAAGCCCATTTCGCCGGCGACGACAGAGTCGAGAACCTCCGGGCTGATGTCGAAGGTATAGAGCTTGAGCTTGCCGAACAGTTCCTTGTCGCGGAACATCGGGATCAGCGGGTTGGCGGCAGTGGCGCCAAGCGCGAAGACGGCCTGCGTGTCGGGATGTGCCGACAGATAGGCTTCCGTGCGGCGCTGGATGTCTGCGGGATCGGGCGCTACGGCCAGAACCTCGGTGCCGCCGCCGGATGGCTTCAGCCCGTCATTGAGGCCCTGGCAGCGCTGGTCGAGGCTGACATTGCCGACCTCGTGATTGATGCAAACGACCTTCAGCGTGCCTTCCTTGGCCAGCCGCTCGCCGGCCTTCTTGCCGGAATCATATTCGGAAACGGTGCCGACATAGAGCGTCGTGCCGAGCTCGGCGCCTTCCTTTTCGCCGGAATCCAGAACCACCATGGGAATATTGGCGGCAAGCCCGGATTTGACCGATTTGCCGAGTGCATTGGCGTCGGCGATGGAGACGGCGATGCCGTCCGGCTTGGTGGCAATGGCGGCGTCCAGAAGCCGGGCCTGCTCGACCACGTCGAAGACCTGCGGCGCGTAATATTCGACCTTGGCGCCGGTGAGGGCGGCCGCGTCATCGACGCCGCGCTTGACCACCGACCAATAGGGATCGGACGCCGACCCATGCACCACGAAGGTGATGCGGACGTCCTTCGGATCCTTGAGGCCCGCGGCATACGCAATGCCTGTCATCAGGCCTGCCGAGAGGAAGGCGCCCAATGCCGCTTTCAGAAGAGTTTTCATCTTATTCTCCCATTTATCGTTGCAGTTCCAATCCCTCTGGCGCCGTTTCCGGCCGCGACGATCGGCTCACGTCGCGGATCGGGTGGCCGCTTTGCGGGCCTTTGCCGACGCCAATCGCTGTTCGCCCGCGTTGCTGCCGCGGGCCGTTGTCGATGACCGCCCGGCCGAGAGCGTGGCGCGAAGCTCCTCGCGCAGCGGCTTCATGCCGATGACGTCGATCGGCTGTGCGGCGAGCCAGTCGCGAAAGCCCTGGTCGCGGAACAGCTCGTACTCTTCGGTGCGGATATAGGCGGAACGCGGCTCGATCAGCTCGAGTTCACCGGGCGCGTTGCAATGCAGGCAAAAGAAGGTCAGGCCCTCGCGCACACCCTCGATGAGCGCTTTGTAAGCGGGCTCGATCGACCTGGAACGCGGCCGGCCCCAGGTTGTCTGAATCGCGGCGTCGAAAATGGCAAAGCCGCTAGCGCGGGCCAGCGCCACGCCGCGCTGGAACGCCTCCTCGGTAACGCCGACCAGATTGTCGTTGGGGGAATAGGCGGACAGCGTCTTGGTCAGCAGCACGGGCAGCTGATATTCCAGCCCGAGCTTGATGTAGATGTCGCAAAATTCCGGCGACAATGCCGCGCCCATATGCGCGTCGAGATGGGTAACGTCGATGCCGGCGCGATAGGCGGTGTCGATCTGGGCGCGAAGCTCGGCCTCGACCGCCTGCGGCACCGCCTTGCGGCGCGTGGTCGCCACATCCGGCCAGAAGAAGCCGAACTCGTCGGTCAGGCCGGCCGCTCGCGACGGCGCGGTCAAGGGCCGCCATTTGTAATGCTGCTTCTCGCTGTTCAGCGTCAGGTGGACGCCAAGGTCAAGGCTGGGGTTGGCGGCGGCGCCTTCGGCCATCTCGAGGAACCAGGGGCACGGGACCATCACCGCGCCGGAACTGCAGACACCCAGCCCGCTCAATTCGAGGAAGGCGCTGTTGGCGCCGTGGCACATGCCGACATCGTCCTCGTGGAGCACGATCCGTTTGCTGGAGCCGGCGGCGTTCACGAATGGCCGCCTTCCCGCCGGCATACCGGTTTCGAGGGTCTTCCAAAGTGTGTCCCGTATTTCATGGAACCAACCGTTTGCCCAACTGGCCGGAATGGAACGCCGAAACCCGGCTTTCCGACAGGGCCACTTTGGCGAATTCGGATGGATACGATTTGCCTGCCGGCTGAGACACTTAGCTGCCGATTTCCCCAATCAGGGTTCAAAACCATTCATAGGAACCGTCTTCCGGGCGCAGATGGCTTGGTCGAATAGCGGCGGAGTGGTTCTTTCAAACTGTGCCGACAAGCCTACAGCTGTCCACACCATCGAGCGACCCACATTACCAAATGACTTGGAGGCCTGTCATGTACACCGCCGGCGAAGAGGAAATCGAAGCCATTGCCAGGGTGATCCGCTCGGGCGCGCTGTTTCGTTACGGCAAGGACAGCGAATGCGACCGCTTCGAGGCCCGCTATGCGCAGCATCTTGGCGTCGAGCATTTCGCGCTGGCCGCCAGCGGCACCTATGGGCTCGCCGCCGGCCTGATCGGCCTCGGCATCGGCCCGGGGGACGAAGTGCTGGTGCCGGCTCACACCTATATGGCGACCGCGACCGCGGTGCTTTCGGTCGGGGCCATTCCCGTCATCGTCGACATCGACGAGAGCCTGACCATCGATCCCATCGCCCTGCGGGACGCCATCGGGCCGCGCACCAGGGCGGTCATCCCGGTGCATATGTGGGGCGCGGCCTGCAACATGAATGCGATCATGGACATTGCTGCCAAGCGCGGTCTGCTGGTGCTGGAGGATGTCTGCCAAGGCATCGGCGGCGGCTATGAGGGCCGCAGGCTCGGCTCGATCGGCCATGCCGGCGCCTATTCCTTCAACTACTTCAAGAACATGACCTCGGGCGAGGGCGGCGGCATCGCCACCAGCGACCCGAAAGTGGCTGAGCGGGCGCGCTGCGCCATCGACCCTTGCCATTTCTACTGGCAGGGCAGAAGCGACAGCATCAAACCCTTCGCCGGCATCGGCGCGCGTGCTTCCGAACTGATGGGGGCGATGCTCAATGTCCAGCTCGACCGGCTGGACGGGATCATCGAGGCGATGCGGGCCGAGAAGAAAATGGTGCTGGCCGGTACCCGCCACCTTAGCAATCTTGGGCTGACGCCATCGCCGATGAACAGCGCTGACGACGATTGTGCCGCACAGGTGATGTACCTGCTGCCGAGCGAGCAGGCGGCGCAGACCTTTTCGAAGACCATTCCGAGCGTCGTTGCCGGCAAGACCGGCCGTCACAATTTCACCCAGTGGGACCAGGTGCTGATGCATGAAGGGGCGCATCATCCGGCGCTCAATCCTTACGCATTGCCCGAGAACCAGGGCCTGCGGCTGGATTATCCCGACGCCCTCGGCAAGCGCTCGCTCGACATCCTCAACCGCACCGTGATGATTGCCATGAACCCGGCGCACAGCGATAGCGACATTCAGGACATGATCCACAACATCGACGCGGCGGCGCGGGTGGCGCTGGAGAATGCTTCTCTCGACGATATCGAATTGCGCAAGGCGGCACCGGTTGATCTGCAGAAGTTCGACAGTGTGAACTAGACCAGTTCCGGCGCGGTTTGCTACCCTGCGGTCGAGTTCCTTGTCCGGTGGCCGGGCGAGGATTCCGGCCGGCATAACCGGTTGTCAAAAAACCCGCGGGCCCGTGTCGGATAGGCCGGGCTCCGCTCGTCCTAGGGGGGCATCGATCACCAACACGGAGGATTAACGATATGCCCGGCACCGTACGGCTGCACCGCGTTCTGACAACAAGCCCGGAGAAAGTCTACCGCGCGTTCCTCGAGGCCGACGCACTTGCGAAATGGCTTCCGCCGAACGGCTTCACCTGCACGGTTCATCACTTCGAGGCGAAAGTCGGCGGTACGTTCAAAATGTCCTTCCGCAACTTTACCACCGGCGACAGTCATTCGTTCGGCGGCGAATATGTCGAGCTCGTGCCCAATGAGCAGCTGCGTTACACCGACCGGTTCGACGACCCCAACCTGGCCGGCGAGATCGAGGTGACCGTGACATTGAAGAAGGTGTCGGTCGGCACCGAAGTGAATATCACGCAGGCAGGTATTCCAGACGCCATCCCGGTCGAGGCGTGCTATCTCGGCTGGCAGGAGTCGCTGCGAAATCTGGCGAAGCTCGTTGAACCCGAGATCAACCAGTAGGATAAAGCGCTGCCCTGGCGGGTTGGCGTCGCTAACCGGAAACCCAGGGATGGCGCCGTTCTTCCCACCCAACATGCGCCGGAGCCGGAAAGGCGGGATCGGCGAAGCAGCCGACCGCGACGGCGATCCATTCAGGCTTTCGCTCGGGCTCCCAGAAGACGCTCGAGCCGCAGCCCGGGCAGAAATGGAAAGTGACGTGATGGCCGCTCCGAGCCGATCGCCTGTAGGTGCTGGCGTCGCCTTCGGCTTCTACCTTGTCGCGCGCAAAGAACGCTGCGACGCCGTACGTGCTGCCGGTTCGCTTCTGGCAGTCGAGGCAGTGGCACTGTGCAACCAGTTGCGGGTCTCCCTCACAGGAGATCCTCAGCTGCCCGCAGGCACAGGATGCGGTTCTCATGGCAATCCTCATGGTTCAGATGAATGCGCCGCCGGGCCATAGCGGCGGTGGCATGCTTCAGGTTTTCGGGGAGTTCGGCCTTGTGAGTGGCTCCTTGCGTGAACGCGGCGAAGGACCAGGACCGATGCCGCATTTCTAATCGCCTCGGGCGACGTTGCAACCGCGGTGAACGAGATGACGCGCTTGGCCTAGCTTCTGTCCAACCTTAGGAATGCGGCGCGCAGCGCCAGCACGGCGCGCAGGATCTGGCGTTCGTCCATCGCCGCATAGCCGAGCAGCAGGCCGTGCTCGGGTTCAGTAGAGTGGTAGTTGATGGAGATGCCCTGGACGTCGAGCCCCTCCTTGAGGGCGGCGGCAACCACGTCACTGTCCTTGTAGGGCCTGACGAAGCTCGCCAGCAGCTGCATGCCGGAATCGTTTTCCGTGACGGTCAGCCATTCGGCCAGATGCTCCTGGCACAGCTTGACGAAGTTCGCCTGCCGACGCGCGTAGAGCCGGCGCATGCGCTTGAGGTGTGTGGCGAAATAGCCCTGCGTGATGAAGTCGTTGACCGTCGCCTGCAGGATCAGCGGCGCGAACTGGCCGGTGATGCTCACTGCCCGATCGAACGGCACCGACAGTTCGCGCGGCACGATCAGATAGCCGATGCGCAGCGCCGGGATCAGCGTCTTGCCGAAGCTGCCGATGTAGACGACGCGGTCGGCGTGGTCGAGACCGCGCAGGGCCGGCACCGGCCGGCCGCGGAACCGGTATTCGCCGTCATAGTCATCCTCGACGATCCAGGCGCGGTTGCGTTCGGCGATGTCGAGCAGTTGCAGGCGCTCCTCGATGCGCATGATGGTGCCGAACGGCCATTGGCAGGATGGCGTCACATAGATCAGCCGCGGCGGCGGCAGCTCCGGATCGGCAAGATGCCAGCCGCGCCGGTCGACCTTCAATGGTGCCAATTTGGCGCCGCTGGCGAGAAAGGCGCTTTTGGCGCCGAGATAGCCGGGCTCCTCCATCCAGACATGGTCGCCTTCGTCCATCAGCACGCGCGAGACGAGATCGAGCGCTGCCTGCGCACCGGTGACGATGATCACCTGGTCGGCGGTGCAGCTGATGCCGCGCGACAGGCCGATGGTCGAGGCAATAGCCTGACGCAGGCCGGGGTGGCCGGCAAAGGACAGATAACCAAGCAGGCTCTCGTCGCGGCTGCGTGCATTGCGCACCAGAAGGCTTGACCAGATGGTGAACGGAAACGATGCCGTTTCAGGCACGCCGGGATGGAAATTGATGACGCCGGCATTGCGCGGCGGTTGCGGGCCGCTGACGATGGTCTGGCCACGCTGCGACAGCTTTTGCGGCGCTGCCAGTCCGGCGCGCAGGGATGCTAACGGGCGGTTCTGCTGGATCGACGCCACCCAAGTGCCCGATCCGGCACGTGCCTCGATAAAACCTTCGGCAAGGAGCTGGTCATAAGCGGCGATGACCGTGTTGCGCCCGACCTTCAGATCTTCGGCCAGCGAGCGCGTCGACGGCAGCAGCGTGTTCTGCGGGATCTGGCCGTCAAGGATGAAGCGTCGCAAGGCGCCGTAGATCTGACGATGCATCGGTTCTTCCGAAGCGCGGTCGACCGACATGATGTCGAGGGAAAGGCGCATGTGGTCGGCCACGGCACTATCCCCCGACGAACCGGGCAGCGCGGGCGATCTTTTCCTCGTTGAGCCGACAGACGGCATCAAGCACCAGTCGCCTGGTTTCGGGGCGGACCTCGCGGCTGTTCTTCAGCGCGCGATGCACGGTGGCGGTGCCAAGTTCCGCCTTCTCGGCGATCTCCCGGATGGTGCAAAGCCGTTCCATGCCAAGCGCAGCTTCGAAAGCCATGTCGCTCCTCCTCGGTTGCATCAAGACACGGCCTCCGGCCGGCCTCAAGCTTGAAAGTCGGGGTTTGAAATCCAGAGCCGGGATTCTGCGATCCGCGCCGCACAGGGAGCAAGACGGCGCGGATCGCCGGGCGCTTTAGCGTCGCTAACCCCATCGAGGCGCGCGCCCATTATGTTCCTCCGGCTCGCAATGCGGTCCGGTCAGTCTGCCTGCCGCGTCGCCACTTCGAAGCCGGCTTCGCGGGCGGTGGCGAGCAGCGAGACATAGCCTTTGCTGGCATAGGTCAGCGGATGCGCCTTGGCCGGATCCTGCTCGGCTTCGACAACGATCCAACCTTCATAGCCGCGCGCGGCGAGGGGTTTAAGCAACGACAGGAAATCGACCGAGCCGTCGCCGGGCACGGTAAAAATGCCGTCCATTACCGCGGCCATGAAGCTCATGTCCTCGCGGCGTGCCCGTTCCAGCACCGCCCTGCGAACATCCTTGCAATGGAAATGCACGATACGGTCGAGATGCCGTTGCAGCAGCGATTGCGGGTCGCCGCCCGAAAACAGGCAGTGGCCGGTATCGAACAACAGGCCAACGCCTCGGCCCGTCGCCACCATCAGCCTGTCGACTTCATCGTCCGTCTCGACAATGGTGCCCATGTGGTGGTGGAAGGCCATGCCGACCCCGAATGCGGCCATGCGGTCGGCGAGGGCGGTAAGTTTCTCGCCATAGGACGGCCAGTCGCTGTCGGCGAGGCGCGGACGCTCGGAGATCGGTGCGAAAATACCGTCATGGCGACCACGCGAGGTGTCGGCGTAGACGACGATCCTGGCGCCGAGGTCGCGCAGCAGCTTCAGATGCGGAGTGATCGCCGCGAATTCCTCGTCGACCGTGCGGTCGAGAATGCGGCCATCATACCAGCCGGAGACGAGTTCCAAGCCATAGGAAGACAGGAGCGGCCCAAGCACTTCGGCCTGGCGCGGAAATTTGCCGCCGAGCTCGGTGCCGCGGTAGCCGGCCTGCGCCGTTTCCGACAGGCAGGTCTCCAGGGGCGTGTTCCCGCCAAGCGCCGGAACGTCGTCATTGCTCCAGGTGATGGGATTGATGCCGATCTTGACCGTCATGGCGCCAGACCTTTGCGGGCTTGGGAATACAAGCCGAGCCTGCAGACTGGCGGCAAGGAGGACCCGTCACTAGGTCCAATTCAGCCGAATTTGGCAGAACCAGTCGATGGTGGTCGATCCTGGTGGTGAAAGTCTGATGGTAACGATAACAGCCGCTCTGGGTGGAAGGCCGACATAGGCGGTGGATTAGGCCGTAAGCTCATAAAGGCGGAATGACTGGGATGGGTGGAAAGCGGCCTACTTGCGAACCCGTATCTACGTCGTTTCAAATCAAGATTTAAGGGGTTCTAGGCAGTGGTTTTAACAGGAATAGCCTAAAAAAACTCGTCATAGCTCAGCCAAAAAAGGTGTGATTTGTTCAAGGGGGCAGCCCGGGTTTTAGTAATATTGGCGCTTACAACAGGGGCAGTCGGGGCCTCAGCCAAACCGAAAGATGGCCCGCCCGAGATTTGGACGGTCAAGGGTGAGTGCAAGCGTCTTATCGTCCGAAACGAGAAGCTGACCTCCAGCTGCACCGGTGAAGTCACGCGGACCAAATTCTCCGATGGAACGATCACTTTCAGCTTTTCGGACGGAAGGAACTGGTTGATTTTCCGTACAAAAGAGGCGTCAGCCCGGCTTTGGCAAAATTACAAGACTATCCTTGCTGTTGACGGTGTAGCGTTCGGTGCAATCGGAAGCGAACCCGGCTTTATCGCCAAGGTAGCCGGAGCCTCATGCAGCTATGGCGCACCATACCTTCGGCAGGCAGATGTGAATTGCACAGCGCTTGTCAACTTCGAGATGTGGGCTGTAATTATCGAAACGGACGGGCATCTTCCCGTGCCGGACAGCGAATACATTCCGCCGACGCTATCCGCACCGTGATTGACAGCCCGCGCCGACAGTGACCACCTGTTACAATCGCTTCGTCCGATGGCGGAAAGCAGGTGTGTGGGACCGCCTCATGGACGCAATCACCAAAGCCCATGACGGCAAGGTGCAGATGATCGACACCTCTATTGTTCGCGTCCATCAGCAGGGCGCGAAAGGGGGATCGAGATTATTGTCTCGGTCGTTCCCGAGGCGGGCTGACAGCCAAAATCCATGCTCTTGTCGACGCCAAAGGCATGCCGATCAAACTGATGCACACGGCAGGTCAGATGAGTGACATTGCCTCAGCAGCGGACCTGATCACGGATTTGCCGGAGGGTGCCATGCTGCTCGCCGACAAGGGCTATGATGCCAACGCCTTGCGTAATGCGGTCAGCGAGCGAAGGTAACCATCGACAGATGCCCAACATTTGCTAAAGTGCTCGCCTTGGAGTGGAGACCGGTATGTATCTCTTTTTTCTGTCGGCCCTTGTGGGAATTATCTTCTGCTCGGTCGGACTGGTTATGATTGTAAGAAGCCATGGAAATAAAAACGACCGCAGCATTCTACGCTCGTCTTATTGGTTTGCTGCAGCAGCGGCAATTGTATTAATAGGCGCGATCTCTTTTATTGCGGTGTGACTTCGTTCGCTGTAGATGCGCCAAGTTCCGCTTCGGGTCGGTTCCCGCCATTCCCAACGGATACCAAGCGTCAGATTTTCACTACTAGTCCTCCTTTGAGCGGCCAAAAAGGACGCGCAGTTCATCTTTAGCGTCCTCCAGAACTTTCTTCTGCGCCGCCGGCAGGTTCTTGCCGGCGCGGTTGATGTAAAAATTCAGCATCGACATGGCCGATTGAAACGGCCCTGCCTTGCGTCGGTCGCTGCGCTCGGCCGACCGCTTCAGCGAGGCGGCGATCTTCCTTGGATCGTGCGATTCGAAGATGTGTTCCTCGAGGTCCAGCGCGTCGCTATGCTCGGTGACGTCGGCGGACCATTTCCGTTGCGCGGTCATGGCAAACTCCTTCAACTAGGTCGTTGCCGGGAAAACGCCCCATGGTGGGCCGCTGTTCCACTTCGGCCCGAAATCCCTGGAGCCACGGATTGCCCATCGTGGCGCTGCTCGGCGACGCGAATGCGCCGATAGTGGTCTGAACCGCCGATTCAAGAACTGCGGACAGGAAACGCTCTTGACCCCAATCGTCTCAAGCCAGGCAGAAAGTTCCGGCATCGACAGTGCCTATGCCTGGATACGGCTGGGCATCTCGATGCTGCTGGCAACGATCGGCGGGGTCGGCATGTGGGCTGTGGTCGTGGTGCTGCCCGCCGTGCAGGCAGAATTCGGCGTCGATCGCGCCGCTGCCTCGATGCCCTACACGGCGACGATGGTAGGCTTTGCCGCCGGCAATGTGCTGGTCGGCCGCGCCATCGACCGCATGGGGTATTGGGTGCCGGCGCTGATTGCCGCGATTACACTTGGCGCCGGTTTCCTGTTGGCGTCGCTGACCAGTTCGATCCTGCAGTTCACCCTCGTCCAGGGTCTGTTGATCGGCGTCGGCTCGTCGGCAATCTTCGGGCCGCTGATTGCCGACATCTCGCACTGGTTCAACCGGCGCCGCGGCGTTGCGGTGACGGCTGCCGCGTCCGGCAACTATCTCGCCGGAGCGATCTGGCCGACGGCGATGCCCTATGTCATGCAGGCGCAAGGCTGGCGCTTCACCTATGCCGCGATCGGCGCCGTCTGCCTGGTTACCATGGTGCCGCTGATCCTGCTGCTCCGGCGCGGCGCACCGCCCCAGGCGGCTCCGGGATCGCCGGGGAGCCGCGTGGTGCAGCCGATCTCACTGTCGCCGGCGGCCTTGCAGGCACTGCTCATCGTCGCCGGGCTCGGCTGCTGCGTGGCGATGTCGATGCCGCAAGTCCATATCGTCGCCTATTGCATGGATCTCGGCTACGGGGTGGCACATGGCGCCGATATGCTGTCGATCATGCTGGCGGCGGGCGTCGTCAGCCGGCTAGGCTCGGGCTTCCTTGCCGATCGCATCGGTGGCGTGAAAACCCTGCTGATCGGCTCGGTGCTGCAATGCCTGTCGCTGTTGTTCTATATCCCGTTCGACGGGCTTGCCTCGCTCTATGTCGTCTCGCTGGTCTTCGGCCTGTCGCAGGGCGGCATCGTGCCCTGTTATGCGATCATCGTGCGCGAATATATGCCAGCCAAAGAGGCTGGCCAGCGCGTCGGCATCGTCATGATGGCGACCATTTTCGGCATGGCGATCGGCGGCTGGCTGTCGGGCTGGATTTATGATTTGACCGGTTCCTATGCCGCCGCGTTCCTCAACGGCATCGCCTGGAACCTGCTGAACATTTTGGCGATGGTGCTGCTGCTGTGGAAGGCCCGGCGCAGCGCTGCTGTGACGGCCTGAAGCACGGCGGTACGGGTACAGCCTCTCCGTCCGTCGCTTGACAATAGCCGAAGGCTGCGCGACGCCAGACAGGTGTGGCAACGGGCCAGGTTGGCAGGCAGCAGTGGCAAAGACGCTGAACATCGTCTCACGGTCGCATCTGGGCGGTTGCCCGGCCTCGGGACCAATGCGGTGATCAAGCCGCGCTCGCGCCGCGGCGGCGGCCGCCCGACAATCGCCGACGTCGCGCGCAAGGCCGGGGTCGGCGCCATTACCGTATCGCGCGCCTTGCGTGAGCCGGGGCGTGTCTCGGAAGATCTGCGCCGCCAGATCGAGTCCGCCGTGAATGAGCTCGGCTATGTGCCCGACCCGAATGCGCGGGCGCTGGCTTCGGCGCGCGCCGAGGTCTTTGGCGTTCTGGTGCCGTCGCTTACCAACAACGTCTTTGCCGAAGTGGTGCGCGGCATCTACGACAGCCTGTCGGACGGCCCTTTCCGGATCCAGCTCGGCAACACCCACTATTCCGGCCTCGAGGAAGAGCGGCTGCTGCAGGTGTTTGGCCCGCAACGCCCGGCGGCGCTGATCGTGGCCGGCATCGACCAGACGCCGGCGTCGCGAAAACTGCTGGAAACGGCAGGCTGTCCGGTGGTGCAGGTGATGGAGACCGGGCCCGATCCGGTAGACATGATGGTCGGTTTCTCACATTTCGAGGGCGGCAAAGCGGCAGCCGAACATCTGATCGAGGCAGGCTATCGGCGGATCGGCTTCATCGGGGCGCGCATGGATCCGCGTTCGCAGCGGCGCTTGGCCGGCTATCGCGCGGCGATGGAGGCGGCCGGCCTGTTCGATGCGCGGCTTACCACCACCACGCCGGTGCCCTCCAGCGTCACCCTCGGCCGCGAATTGTTCCGCGACGCGCTGGCCAAGGTGCCGAGCCTGGACGGCGTGTTCTGCAACAATGACGACATAGCCCTCGGGGTGCTGTTCGAATGCCATCGCGCTTCGATCGCCGTGCCGAAGACGATCGGCATCGTCGGCTTCAACGATCTCGACATGATGGAAGTGGCGTTTCCGTCGGTCACCAGCGTTCGAACCTATCGTTACGAGATCGGCCGGCGGGCTGTCGCCATGGCGCTTGCGGCGATCGAGGGCAACAGGCCGGAGTCGCGCGTTGTCGATCTCGGCTTCGAACTCAAGCGACGTGAAAGCACGGCGCGCTGAAGCGAGCTTCAACGCAAGACGCTTTACACTACGTCATGGTAGCGCTACCAGTTATCGCCGGTTGGCACATCGCTCAGAAGAGCGGAAGCTGTTTATTATACATAAGCGACAGCTCATGCTTGTTTATTATGTATAATATGATAGTTTTTGCGGGACTAGCCGGGCAACAAAGGAGGGGATCGGGTCGGCATTCGGCCACCTGAACGCACAGCGGGTACGGCGGGAGGTGCCGGGCTCGAAAAGCCAATTTCATCGGCGTAAGAACAAACAAAACTGCAAATGGGAGGAATATCGATGATCAAGTCACTCGTTGGCGGTATCGTTGCCGCCACTGCTTTTGTCATGCTGAGCTCGTCGGCGATCGCCGAGCCTGAAATCGTCAAGGGGCCATCGGCCGAGCCTGACTGCTTCGCGCCCTGGTCGGCCGATACGCAGTTCTTCAAGTTCCCCAAGAAAGACGGCCCGTACCGCATCGCTCTGGCCAACGGCTATATCGCCAACACGTGGCGCATCCAGATGGTGCAGACGGCAAAAGCCTATGCAGCGCAGCCGGAGGTCGCGGCCAAGCTCAAGGAATTCAAGGTAGTCTCGACCGGCGAAGACGTGCCGGCCCAGATTTCGGCAATCAATAATTTCATCGATTCCGGCTATGATGCGATCGTCGTCAACGCCCAGAACCCGACCGCATTCGGCCCTGTCATCAAGCGGGCCAAGGAAGCCGGCGTGGTGCTGGTCGCTTTCGACAACATCCTCGACACCAAGGATGCCATCAACGTCAATGTCGACCAGAAAGGCCTTGGCGAATTGTGGGGCAACTGGCTGGTCAAGCACGTGCCGAACGGCGGCAAGGTGCTGGAAGTGCGCGGCGTAGCCGGCACATCCGTCGATACCGACCGCCATAACGGCATCCACGAGGTTCTCGACGCCTCCGGCAAGAAATGGGATGTCACCGAGGTCGTCGGCAAGTGGGATGACGGCGTTGCGCAAAAGGCTACCGCCGATGCCATTGCCACCAACGGCCCCTTCGACGGCATTACCGGACAGGGCGGCGATACCGGCATCGTGCAGGCGATGATCGATGCCAAGCATCCGTTCGTGCCGTTCGGCGGCGAGACGGAGAACGGCTTCCGCAAATTCTGCGCCAAGTTCGCCGCAGAAGGCCTGAAATGCTCGTCGGCCGGCACCGGCCCGGCTCAGGTGGCGGTTGCCATCAAGACGGCGATTGCAGCACTTGAAGGGCAGGTCGTGCCGCAATCGATCAAGCTGCCGCTGGCGATCGTCGAGGATCCGAACTTCAAGGAAGGCCAGGACTACTTCCCCGACCAGTCCGACAATTTCTTCGTCGGCAATTCCTTCCCGACCTGCGGCATCAATTTCACGGCGCAGGAAATCATGGGCCAGAGCAAGGAAAACCAGTAACTCCGACAGCCCGACGCAGCGGGAGATCCCGCGGCGTCGGCGCTCGACATCCTGATTGCCAAGCGCCTGGGGAGGGCCGATGGACGGTGCGGTTCCGCTCTTCCGCATGGAGGGCATATCCAAGCGCTATGGCGGCGTGCGCGCGCTGGAGAAGGCCGAACTGTCGGTCACTCCAGGCAGCATCCACGCCATCCTCGGCGAGAACGGCGCCGGCAAATCGACGCTGATCAAGGTCATGGCCGGGGTCGTCGCGCCCGACGAGGGCCGCATGATGCTGGACGGAAACGAAGTGAGCTTCGCTTCGCCGGCCGCCGCCAACCAGGCCGGCATCGTCTGCATCTTCCAGGAACTGTCACTCGTCCCCGAACTCAGCGTCGCCGACAACATCGTCATTTCCGATCCGCCGAAGCGTTTCGGCATGATCGACCGCAAGGCGCAGCGCCGCATCGCCGAAGAAGCGCTGGCTCGCGCCGGCGCGTCCGATATCCATCCGCTGGCGCTGGTCAAGGATCTTCCTCTTTCAAGAAGGCAGATGGTCGAGATCGCCAAGGCACTGGCGCGCAAGCCGCGCATCCTGATCCTCGACGAGGCGACCTCGGCGCTGACCGCGGCCGACGTCGCCAGGGTTTTCGCCGTGTTGAAGCGGCTGCGTTCGGAAGGGCTGGCGCTGCTCTACATCTCGCACCGCATGAACGAGATCGCCGAGCTGGCCGACCAGTGCACGGTGTTCCGCAATGGCCGAAATGTCGCCAGCTACGCGGCCGGCACCAAGAGCGACAACGAGGTCGTCGAACTGATGATCGGGCGCGAATACAGCCACATCTTTCCGCCCAAACCCGCGCGGGCGGCTGCCGCAGCCACGCCGGTTCTGGAGGCGCGCAGCCTGTCCTGGACGGATCGGCTGCACGATGTCTCGCTATCGGTCGGGGCGGGCGAGGTGGTCGGGCTCGGCGGCCTCGACGGCCAGGGCCAGCGCGAATTGCTGCTCGCCTTCTTCGGTGTGCTGCGTGGCCTGTCGGGCCAGATCCTGATCGACGGCAGGCCGGTGGCGATCGCCAGTCCGGCCGCGGCGCGTGACGACCGGATCGGCATGGCGCTGATCCCGGAGGATCGCAAGACGGAAGGGTTGATGCTGCCGATGACGGTGCGCGAAAATCTCTCCTTCGCCGCCCTCGACCGGCTGTCCAGGGCCGGCATCATCGATCGCGCCGCCGAGCAGCGGCTGATCGACGACATGGTCGGTCTTCTGGCGATCAAGACGGCCGGCCTCGATATTCCGGTCGGCGCGCTATCCGGCGGCAACCAGCAGAAGGTCGTCATCGCCAAATGGCTGATGCGGCAGCCGCGCATCATCCTGCTCAACGACCCGACGCGCGGCATCGATGTCGGCACCAAGCAGGAGCTGTACCAGTTGATGCGCAAGCTTGCCGACCAGGGTGCGGCGATCCTGTTCTATTCGACCGACTATGACGAGCTGATCGGCTGCTGCGACCGAGTGCTGGTGCTCTATGACGGCGCGGTCAAGCGCGAACTGGTCGGCGCCGAAATCACCGAGAGGGCGCTGATTGCCAGCGCGCTCAACATTCACGAAGAGATGCCAAGGCAAGGAGCAGACGCGTGAAGGATTGGCGCTATTGGCTCGCCGAACAGCGCGGAACGCTGCTGGCGTTCGGCATCTTCGTTGTCATGTTCATCATTTACACCTCGAACCATCCGGCGGGCTTCACCGCCAATGTCGTGCAGACGGCGTCGAACAAGGGCGTGCTGCTCGCCTTCGTCGCGATGGCGCAGACGCTGGTGGTGATCACCGCCGGCATCGACCTCTCCGTCGGCATGATCTTCACCCTGACCAATTGCCTGGCCTCGTGGCTGGTCGTCGGCACCGGCCTCGAGACCGCCTTCGGCGTCATCGCCGTGCTCGGCACCGGGCTGCTGTGCGGGGCAATCAACGGCGCCATCGTCATCTATGGACGCCTGCAGCCGATCGTCGCCACCATCGCCACCGGTGCGGTCTATTTCGGCATCGCCCTGCTGCTTCGGCCGTTTCCGGGCGGCTCGGTCAATGAAGGGCTCGCCGATGCGCTGACCGGGCGCCTGTTTGGTATTGTGCCGGCGAGCCTGGTGACGCTGCTGGCGGTCGTGCTCGTTGTCTGGGTGCCGTTCAGCCGGTCGGTTCTCGGCCGCGCCGCTTATGCAGCCGGCTCCTCGGAGATGGCGGCCTACATGTCCGGCGTGCCGATCCGGCGTGGAAAGTTCGCCGCCTATACGCTTGCCGGGCTGCTTGCCGCGATCGGCGGGCTGTTCCTGACGTTCTTCACCTATACCGGCGATGCGGCCTATGCCAGCGGCAATGCCTATACGCTGTTTTCGATCGCCGCGGTCGTGCTCGGCGGCGTGTCGCTGTTCGGTGGCAAAGGCAGCGCAATCGGCGCGATCTTCGGCGCGCTTGCCTTCCGCACCATCGGCGACCTGCTGTTCGTCTTCGATTTCGATCCGCTCTGGCAGCCTCTATTCCAGGGCGTCATCCTGCTGATCGCGGTCAGCCTCGGCGCCTTCGCCCTGTTTCGCGTCCGCAACCGGCTGGAGTGGTTCCTGTGAGCGAAACGACTGTGAGTGGTCTCGCCGGCCGCATGCCGAAATTCCTCCGCCGCGCCGACCCTGCGGTGCTGACGGCGTTCGCCTGTATCGTGCTGCTGCTGTTCCTCGGCAGCCTCTATTCGCGCAGCTTCCTGTCGCCTGAATACCTTTTGCAGCAGCTCAAGGTGGCGTCGTTTCTCGGCGTCATCGCCACCGGCATGATGCTGGTCATCCTGCTCGGCCAGATCGACCTGTCGGTACCCTGGTCGGTGGCGGCCGGCGCGATGATGGCCTGCGCCGCGGCCGCTTATGGGCCGGTCGGTGTGGCGCTTGCCATTCCGTTCGGCATCTTCTGCGGTGTTCTGATCGGCGTCGTCAACGGCATCGGCGTCGCCTATCTGCGCATTCCCTCGATGATCATCACGCTTGCCACCAACGCCGTCGCGCAGGGGCTGATGGTGGTCTACACGGGCGGTTTCTCGCCGCAGGATTCGGCGACCGGTGCGATGCGCTATCTGGCGACCGGCTTTGCCGTTCCTGGCGTGCCTAACGCCGTTCTCATCTGGGCACTGATCGGCGCCGCAATGGTGTTCGTGCTGACCCGCACCGGCTTCGGCCGCACCGTCTATGGCATCGGCAACCGCGAGCGTGCCGCCTATCTTTCCGGCATCGACACAAGGCGCGTGGTGATGATCGCCTTTGCGGTTTCGGGCGGGCTCTCCGCCTTCGGCGGCGTGCTTTTGGCCGGCTATGCCTCCAAGGCGGCACAGTCGATGGGCGACGCCTATCTTCTGCCGTCGATAGCAGCGGTGGTGCTCGGCGGCACCTCGATCCTCGGTGGGCGCGGTTCCTATCTCGGCACCGTCGCTGGCGTGATCCTGATCACGCTTTTGCAATCCATTCTTTCCGTCATGCAGATGCCGGAGGCGGGACGGCAGATCATCTATGGCGTCGTCATCGTCGCCATGCTGCTGCTCTATGGCCGTGCACCGGCAAGCCGCTGACCTGCATGACCGGGAAAGACGTGGCATATAGACCGGCGAGCACTGTTCGAGCGACGCCCGCCATCGTGGTGATGGGCGTTGCCGGCTGCGGCAAGTCGGTCGTCGGTGAAGCGCTTGCAGCGGCATTGGGCGCGCTCTTTATCGAAGGCGACAGGCTGCATCCACCCGAAAACGTCGCGCGCATGGCGAGCGGGCAGCCGCTCACCGACGCGCTACGTGAAGGCTGGCTCGACGCGATCGGCCAGCGCATAGCCGCGTCGGTCGCAAGCGGGCGAGGTGTGGTCGCCGCCTGCTCGGCGCTGAAGCGCAGTTATCGTGATCGCCTGCGCGGCTTTTGCGCGGATATCATTTTCGTTTACCTTGAGATCGACCCGGCAACGGCGAAACAGCGCGTAGGCAGTCGCAAGGGTCATTTCATGCCGGCAAGCCTGGTCGACAGCCAGTTCGCCACGCTCGAGCCGCCAGCGGCGGACGAGGCGGCAATGACCTTGGATGGCACGCGTTCGGTCGCCGACACCGTCGCGACCGCCTTGAGCCTGCTCGCGCGCTAGATCTGCGACGTCAGCTCGACCGGGAAATCGTCATTGTCGGCGTCGCGCATGGCGGCGAGGCTGCGGTTGTCGAGCACCTCGGCGATCGCCTGACGCACCTCCAGCATCATATGCCGGACCTGGCAGGTCGCCTCGTCGCAATCCTCGCAACGCTGGTATTGCGTGCGGCTGGCGCAGGGGATCGGCGCCAGCGGCCCGTCGAGGACGCGCACGACATGGCCGATCTTGATCTCGGAAGCCGGCCGGGCGAGACGGTAACCGCCTTCCTTGCCCTTGCGGCTCTGGACGAAGCCGGCGTTGCGCAACTCGCCCAGGATGGCATCGAGGAATTTCTTCGGGATGTTGTTGGCGACCGCGATGTCATTGACGAATGCGAGCTGGCCGACCGGCAGGCCCGACAGATGCACGAGGGCCTTGAGGCCGTATTTGCCTTTTTTGGTAAGCATGCCCGAACCAACCCATAAAGCCCCAACCACCCGCATCTGGCGGCTGTTTGTGTGCAAATAATGACGGTTTGGCCGTGCGATGCTGTTCGCGCAGACAGGCCGCCCGACGACATATTGCGCGCAAACGCGTTGATTCTTCGTAACGTTTTGGCGGGCGGGCGGTCTGGAAGGTGCGGAAGCTGCAATTTCGGCGGGCAAAATGGAGGAAAAGCCGGCAAGGGCCAGCTTTCAACGAGTTGGCGACCTCAGCGGCTGCCGTAGGTCTGGTCGAGCAGGCCGCCCGCTGCAAAATGCTCGGCCTGGACCTTGGCCCAGCCGCCGAAGACCTCCTCCACCGTCAGCAGCCGGACGTCGGGAAACTCAGCCTTGTATTTGGCGGCGACCGCCGGGTCGCGGGCCCGCAGGCCGTTGCGGGCGGCGATATCCTGGCCCTCCGGCGTATAGAGGAAGTCGAGATAAGTCTTGGCAAGATCGCGCGTGCCATGCTCGTCTGCGACCGTATCGACGATCGCCACCGGAAATTCCGCCAACAGGCTGACCGAAGGCGTCACCTGCTCGAATTTGTCCTCGCCGTACTCCTTGCGGACGCCGCGCGTTTCCGACTCGAAGGTGATCAGCACGTCGCCGATTTCGCGCTGCACGAAGGTGGTGGTCGCGGCGCGTCCGCCGGTGTCGAAGATCGGCACGTTGTTGAACAGCTTTGTCACAAACTCCTTCACCTTGGCATCGTCGCCCTTGAAGGCTTCCTTGGCGTAGGCGGTGGCCGCGAGATAGGTATAGCGCGCATTGCCGGAGGTTTTCGGATTGGGGAAGATCACCTGGACGTCGTCGCGGACGAGATCGTTCCAATCCTTGATGTGCTTCGGATTGCCGGCGCGCACCAGGAAGGAGGGCAGCGAATAGAAGGGCGAGGCGTTATCCGGAAAGTCCTTCTGCCAGTCGGCGGAGATGAGGCCCTTCTTGACCAGGAAGTCGATGTCGATGACCTGGTTGAACGTGACCACGTCGGCGCCGAGGCCTTCGGCGATGGCGCGCGCCTGCGCCGAGGTTCCGGCATGCGACTGATCGATGGTGACGCCGGGGTGGCCGGCAACGAACGCCTTGTTGACCTGCGCAAACAGTTCGCGACCGACATCGTAAGAGGCGTTCAGCAATCTGTCGGCCGACCAGGCTTGGGAGGATGCGAGGACCAGGCCGGCCAATGTGGCGACGCCAAGCAAAAATCGCTTCATGAAAACAGGGCTCCAATGCGGTACGCTTATTGCCGGACCATAGCGGCAAGGCCTCGTGCGCGACGAGGCACGCAGAGCGGCCCCTCGACGTTATCGCGAGAAAAAGTAGTCCCGCTGTGGGCGATTTCTAGTTTTTTCTTTCAAGCAGAGTCTCAGGACAGCTTGGCAGGGTGCCGATGCCGTCGGCGTGTACGATGGTTCCCGGCCGGCCAACGCGGCGCAATGCGATTGCATCGCCCCGCTGTGTGGCATATACAAATAGTATATACAAGGAGCTGTTGTCATGCCTCAACACCGCCATTCAACAACCCCGCCGAAAGAGGCAAAGCTGTTTCGTAACAATCGCAGCCAGGCGGTGCGCATTCCTGTCGAGTTCGAACTTCCCGGCGAAAAGGTCTTGATCAGCCGTGAAGGCGACCGCCTGATCATCGAGCCGGTCCGCAAGCCTGGCCTCACCGCACTGCTCGCGCAGTGGGCGAAAGAGCCACCGCCCGGTGTCGAGGAAGACTTTCCCGATGTCGAGGATATGCCTGTCAAATCCGAGGAATTTTTTTGATGCGGTTCATGCTGGACACGAACATTGTCAGCGACATGATCCGAAATCCGGCCGGGAAAGCCGCAAGCGCTGTCCTGCGCGTGGGAGATGCCGCCGTGTGTACCAGCGTCGTGGTCGCGTCGGAACTGCGATATGGCTGCGTCAAGAAAAGATCGGCCAAATTGCACAAGAAGGTCGAGGAATTGCTGGCTGAGATTCCCGTCTTGCCGCTCGATGTGCCGGTGGATGCCGAGTACGGCGCGATTCGCGCAGAACTGGAAGGCAGGGGCCAGACCATCGGCCAAAACGACCTTTTTATTGCTGCTCACGCCCGTGCGCTGGGAACTGCCCTGGTGACGGCCAACACCGGGGAGTTCAACCGGATCAAAGGCCTGAAGGTCGAGAACTGGCTGGTGTAGCGCCTGATAGAAGATCAAGCAGCCGGAAAAAGCTTCCAGCGCCGCGGCCGAAAAGCCACGCGACTTTTCTGCGCCGCAGGATGGTCGACGGGCAATTCGATCTCGACCCGCTGACGTTCGCCGCCAATTTCGAGCTCGACCCGCCTGGTCCCGGCGACGCGGCGGCTGGCGGCGACCGTGCCGGCGATGCAGCCGTTGCATTCTTCCACCAGATCGACGTCGTGCGGGCGGAAGAACAGCGTCGCTTCGCCTTGCGGTGCATGCGGCGCGGAGAGCCCGATCGGCCGGTCGGCGATCCAGACCTGGCCGTCCTCGACCTTGACCGGGATCGAGCTCGATTCGCCGATGAAGCCGTAGACGAAGGGCGAGTTCGGCGTGTCGTAGATCTCGTCGGCGGTGCCGACCTGCTCGATGCGGCCCTGGCTCATCACCACGACGCGGTCGGCAAGCTCCAGCGCCTCTTCCTGGTCATGGGTAACGAAGACCGTGGTGTGGCCGGTGGCGTCGTGAATGTCGCGCAGCCAGCGGCGCAGTTCGCGGCGCACCTGGGCATCGAGCGCGCCGAACGGCTCGTCGAGCAAAAGCACGGCCGGTTCGATCGCCATGGCGCGGGCCAGCGCCACGCGCTGGCGCTGGCCGCCCGAAAGCTGTGCCGGATAGCGTTTTTCCAGACCGGAGAGCTGAACGAGGTTGAGGAGTTCCGAGGCGCGGCGGCGGATTTCCTTCGCCGACGGGCGCGACGGCCCGTGCCGGACCTTGAGTCCGAAGCCGATATTGTCGGCGACCGTCATATGGCGAAATAGCGCGTAGTGCTGGAAGACGAAGCCGACATTGCGCTCCTGGATCGACTTTTGCGAGGCATCCTCTTCGCCGAAGAAGATCTTTCCGCGGGTCGGCCGCTCCAATCCGGCAATCAGCCTGAGCAGCGTAGTCTTGCCGGAACCGGAGGGTCCCAGCAGAGCGATCAGTTCTCCCGACCTGATGTCGAGCGAAACGTCGCGGAGGGCCGGAAACCGCTCAAACTCCTTGCGCACGTTGGCAACGCGAACTTCCATGCAAATCCCTTTTGTAGTTGATGCATGTCGTTATCCCAAAACCGGTTCCCACTTTTGGGCGACATGCATTTTGTCAGTGTCCGCGCGTCGCGGCGATCTCGGCGCCGTAGCGCATCTCGAGAAGTGTTTTCAAGACCAGCGTGACGAGCGCCAGGCCGGCAAGCAGCGAAGCGACGGCAAAGGCGGCGGCGGCATTGTACTCGTTATAAAGGATTTCGACATGCAGCGGCATGGTGTTGGTCAATCCGCGTATGTGGCCGGACACCACCGAGACCGCGCCGAACTCACCCATGGCGCGGGCATTGCACAGCAACACGCCGTACAGTAATCCCCACTTGACGTTGGGCAACGTCACGTACCAGAACGCCTGCCAGCCATTGGCCCCAAGCGACAGGGCCGCCTCCTCGTCGCCATTGCCCTGCTCCTGCATCAGCGGGATCAACTCGCGGGCGACGAAGGGGAAGGTGACGAAGATCGTGGCCAGCACGATGCCCGGCACCGCAAACAGGATGACGATGCCATGCGCCTTGAGCCAGGCGCCGAGCAGGCCTTGCGCGCCGAACAAGAGCACGTAGACAAGCCCCGAAATGACCGGCGAGACGGAAAAGGGCAGGTCGATCAGCGTGGTCAGGAACGCCTTGCCCTTGAACTCGAACTTGGCGATCGCCCAGGCGGCGGAAATGCCGAAGACGATGTTGAGCGGCACCGAGATCGCCGCGACCAGAAGGGTCAGGCGGATCGCCGAACGCGTGTCCGGTTCGCCTAGCGCTTGTGTGTAGGCCTCGATGCCCTTGGCGAAAGCTTCCTTGAAGACGATGATCAGCGGCAAGAGCAGGAAGATGGCAAGGAACGCAAACGTTACGGCCATCAGCACGGTCCTCGCCGTGCGGCTTTCGGTCACCGCCGGCGACTGGCTTTCATGGTGCGGCGCGTAGGATTTGATTTCCGGGTCAGCCATAGCGCTTGCGGCTCCAGGTCTGCACCAGGTTGATGACCAGCAGCATGACGAAGGACAGCGCCAGCATGATCGCCGCGATCGCGGTCGCCGCCGCATAATTATATTCCTCCAGCCGGATGACGATCAGAAGCGGTGCGATTTCGGATTTATAGGGCAGATTGCCGGCGATGAAGATGACGGAACCGTACTCGCCGACGCCGCGCGCGAAGGCCAGCGCGAAACCGGTGACGATGGCCGGCGCCAGTCCGGGAAGCAGAACGCGGCTGATGATCTGGAAGCGATTGGCGCCGAGCGTGGCGGCCACTTCCTCTACCTCCTTGTCGATCTCCTCCATGATCGGCTGGACGGTGCGGACGACGAAGGGCAGGCCGATGAAGATCAGCGCAATTACGATGCCAAGCGGCGTGTAGGCGACCTTGATGCCGAGCGGCGTCAGAAGGCTTCCGATCCAGCCGTTCGGTGCGTAGAGCGTGGTCAGCGCAATGCCGGCGACCGCTGTCGGCAGCGCGAAGGGCAGGTCGACCATGGCATCGACGATGCGGCGGCCGGGAAAGCTGTAGCGCACCAGTACCCACGCGACGATCGTGCCGAAGACGACGTTAACAGCGGCGGCAATGAAGGCGGTGCCGAAGCTGATCTCAAGCGCGTTGATGGTGCGGCGGTCGGTGACGATCGCCCAGAAGTCGGTCCAGCCGAGCGCCGCCGAGCGCCAGATCAGCCCGGACAGGGGAATGAGGATGATGAGGGTGAGGTAGGCAAGCGAGAAGCCGAGCGTCAATCCGAAACCCGGAATGACGCTCGGCTGCCTGAATCGCCACCCCGCCTTGGCGGGTGCTGTGGTCATGTCGTCCTGATCTAAATGCTACTGGGCCGGCTTGTAGATCTGGTCGAATATACCACCATCGCCGAAATGATAAGGCTGTGCCTTCTTCCAGCCGCCAAAAAGCGGGTCGTCGATGGTGATCAGCTTGATCTCAGGCAGCTTGGCAAGGTCCTCCGCCGGCACCAGGTCGGGCTTCGAAGGGCGATAATGGTTCTTGGCGATGATCGTCTGGCCTTCCTTGGAATAGAGATAGCTCAGATAGGCTTCGGCAACTTTGCGTGTGCCTTTGGCGTCGACATTGGCGTCGACCACGGCGACCGGCGGCTCGGCCAGGATCGAGGTCGGCGGGTAGACGATATCGAAATTGTCGGCGCCGAACTCGTCGAGCGCCAGATAGGCCTCGTTTTCCCAGGCGAGCAGCACGTCGCCCAGCCCTTTTTGCGCGAAGGTCACGGTGGCGCCGCGCGCACCGGTGTCGAGAACCGGAACATGCGCATAGAGATTGCCGACGAATTCCTTGGTCTTGGCCTCGTCGCCGCCATCCTTGGAGCTGGCATAGGCCCAGGCGGCGAGGTAGTTCCAGCGCGCGCCACCGGAGGTCTTGGGATTCGGCGTGATCACCTGGACGTCCTCTTTGACCAGATCGCCCCAGTCATGGATGCCCTTGGGGTTTCCCTTGCGGACGAGAAAGATGATGGTCGAGGTGTAGGGCGCCGAATTGTTTTCGAATTTCGTCCGCCAGTCTGGATTGATCTTCTTCGCTTTCGAAACGATGGCGTTGATATCGCCTTCGAGCGCCAGCGTCACCACGTCGGCGTCGAGGCCGTCGATCACGGCGCGAGCCTGCGCGCCGGATCCGCCATGTGACTGCTGGACGGTGACCGTCTCGCCTGTCTCTGCCTTCCAGTGGGCAATGAAGGCCTCATCGAATTGCTTGTAGAGCTCACGCGTCGGATCATAGGACACGTTGAGAATGGTGGTGTCGGCAAACGCGAAACCGAGCGTGCCGAACTGGACGGATGTGGCGACCAGTGCGCCGAGCAGTTTCCTGAAATGAGGTTTGGTCATTTTCCGCCTCCGTTGAACTCGCGCCAAATCTACCGAATTGATAGAATTTAGATGCAATCAATGTTGCCTTTTTTGGCTCATTGAAGCAATTTTTCGCCTGGTTTCGGCGATGCGAGGAACTATTTTCCCGCATGGACCATGATCGCGCTCCCGACGCGATTAACTAGAGACGGCCAGCTCTTCGGCAATGGCTGCGTCTCGTCCGAACGAGGTTTCGGCAGCTTATTCGCCGGCAACGGGAAAGTTGAAGCGCTCTCTTGGAAACGGCTCGTTTTCCAGCGTGAAGTGCCACCATTCGCGTGGGTAATTCTTGAAGCCGCCGGCGCGCATCGCCTCGACAAGTCTTTTGCGGTTAGCCGCGGCTTCATTGTCTATCGCTCGGTGAGCCGTTTCGCTCGCCGGATCGAAACAGTCGAAACCGGTGCCGAAATCGAGCGTGTCGGCATCGGTCGCGCCGCAGGCCGGTTTCGGAGCGCTCGTGCGGCCGGCCCGTTTTTTATGGTCGACCCGGGCGATCGCGACATCGACCGTCGATCCGCGCGAATGGGTGGACAGTTCGCCGATATAGCCCTTGGCGATGAGATCCTTGCGCTTGACCTTTGGATACCATTGCGGGTCCGGTGGCCCGCCCGTTTTTGTCCATTCACTCATGTCGGAGACAGCCCGCGCAGGGCGGTAGCAGTCGAACACGACCAGCGTCAGCCCTTCGGCAGCAATCGCTTTCTGCACTGCCGAAAGCGCTTGCGCCGCTTGCCTGGTGAGGACGCATACCGGCGCGTCGTAGCCGCTTACCTTGCGATGCAGGAAATTTTCGAGACCGGCATAGCGGATATCCTGCCGGATACTGGGATCGATGTCGGCCAGCCGAACAAAGCCGGCGGGGAGGGTGTCGGCAAAGGCCGAGGAAATACCGGCGGCCGAAAGCAAGGCGTAAACCCCAATCCCCTGAATCACCTGCCGGAATCTATTCAAGGGAAATTTTCACTCGACAAAAACCTTCACGCTGGCCGCGCGTCCCGCCGCGTCGATCACGGTCAGGGTCGAATAGCCGGCGCCGTCCGGCTGCCAGGTCGCGGTGCGCCGCCGGTCGATGCCGACCAGCGGCTTGCCGTTGGCCAGCCAGCGGAATGGTGCGCGGCCGCCCTGCAGCTTGAGGACCAGCGGCGAGGCGTCGGCCGAGGAAGTGCCGAGATCGACGCGGGCGCCGTCGGGCGGAAAGATGATGGTTGGCGCAGGTTCGGTCGGCGTCGCCTGCACCAGCCCATCGGTGCCGGCGCCGAAGCGCGTCAGCGTCACCGGCAGCTCCTCGCGTTTGGGACGCCGGACGCCGGACGGCTGGCTTGGCAGTGGTACGGCGGCCAGGCCGGAACGGACAAAGCCTTCGAACAGGATGGGCGCCGCCGAGATGTAGCCGGACAGGCCGGGCACCGCGCCGGCGTCGGGGCGGCCGACCCATACGCCGAGCACATAGCGGCCGTCAAAGCCGACCGACCAGGCGTCGCGATAGCCGTAGGAGGTGCCGGTCTTGTAAGCGATGCCGCGTTGGGCGGCACCCTGAGGCGGCTTGACGCCTGACAGGATGTCGGTGATCTGCCAGGTCGCCTGCCCGTCGAGGATGGTGGTGGTCGAGCGTTCGGCATTCGCCGGCTCCGTACCGTCACTCAGCGTGTGTGCCTTGCCGCCATTGGCAAGGCCGGCATAGAGCTGAACCAGGTCGCGCAGTGTCATCCCGACGCCACCGAGGCCGATTGCCAGGCCAGGCGCCTCGTTGACGGGCAGTACAGGGGTCACATCGGCCTGGCGAAAGCGCGCCATCAGCCGGGCCGGGCCGACCGCGTCGAGCACGCGGATCGCCGGAACGTTGAGCGACAATTGCAGCGCCTGCCTGATGCTGACATCGCCCTGATAGCCCAGGTCGAAGTTCTTCGGCCGGTAGCCGGAGAAATCGGCTGGGCTGTCCTCGATCAGCATCTCCTGCGCCACCAGGCCTTGTTCGAAGGCGAGGCCGTAGATGAACGGCTTCAGCGTCGAGCCAGGCGAGCGGACGACTTTGGTCATGTCGATCCAGCCCGAACGGGTGGCATCGAAGAAATCGGCAGAGCCGACCTCGCCAAGGATATCGCCGGTGCGGGCATCGGCCAGCACCATGGCCACCGAGAGGTGAGGGCCGAGCCTGGCGGCTGCATGTTTCGCCACCTGCTCCAACCCTTCCTGGACACTCTTGCGGATCGTCAGTTGCAGCTTCTGGCCGGTGATGGCCTTGGGCAGCATTGCATAGGCCGCATGGGCAGCGAGCGCCGGCAAGGTGCGCCGCAGCCCCGACACATCGTCGAGCGCGGCACGCGCGGCCTCACGTTCGCCGAGCAGGCCTGCCGAGACCATGCGGGTCAGCACCCTGTCGCGGGCAGCGTGGGCAATCTCGAGATTGCGATCAGGGCGTCGCTTTTCCGGCAATTGCGGCAAGGCGACGAGCAGGGCGGCCTCCGAAACCGTCAGCCGCTTCGGCTCCTTGCCGAAATAGGCGAGCGAAGCGGCGCGCACACCTTCGAGATTGCCGCCATAGGGCGCCAGCGTCAGATAGCGTTCGAGGATCTCGCGCTTGGAAAGCCGCCGTTCGATTTGCAGGGCGCGCAGCATCTGCTTGATCTTCGAGCCGAGGCTGCGGCTGTCGCGTGGTTCGATCAGGCGGGCGAGCTGCATCGAGAGCGTCGAACCGCCGGAGACGATATGGCCGCTGGTCGCGAACTGGCCGGCGGCACGCGCCAGTGCCAGCACGTCGATGCCTTGGTGCCCCCAGAAACGCTTGTCCTCATAGGTGACGAGCATGTCGACGAACTGCTTGTCGATCTGGTCCAGGCTGGTAGCGAGCCGCCAGTAGCCGTCCGGCGTGGCGAAGGCGCGCAGCAGTTGGCCGTCTCGGTCCTGCACCTCGGTCGAGACCGTCAAAGCAGCCGGCAGCGGCGGCGGAAATGCGCGGTCGAGCTGCCAGAGGGCGACGGCGGTGATTGCAGCGAGACCGGCCAAGGAAATGCCCGCTATGGCCGCTCGGCGCAGGAATTTTCTGGAGAGCATGGCGCCGCCCCTCATCCGCCTGCCGGCACTTTCTCCCCGTTTAGTGACGGGGAGAAGGGGGCTGTCGCGACCCTTGGCGCTTTCTCTGCGGCGTTAAGGTTCGGCGAAAACTTCGGCGCATGGCTCTTTCTCCCCGTCTCTATACGGGGAGAAATGCCCGGCAAGGCAATGAGGGGCAGCGCCATCGCCATATTCCTATCGGCCTTTTTTTGCCTTACGGCGCCTTGACCTCCATCATGCCGGTGGCGGTGCGGGCCGAATATTGCGGCCGGTACATGTCCTCGATCGTTGCTGCCGGGTGGGCGTAGGTGCCCGGCGTCACTGCGCGCACGACATAGGCGAGCGTTATATTGCGGTCGCCGTCGCCGTCGTTGGGATTGAACGCCGCGACGAAACGGTCGTCGCGGAATTCGAGATGGGCGGCATCGGTCTGCGCCAGCCAGGAGAAGTTCGTCAATTGAGCGCTGGAGACCAGGCCCGGATTGTCGATCTCGAAGCCGGCCGGCAACAGGTCGGTGATCAGCAGCCGCGAAGGCCAGGTGTTCTGCTCGTAAACCTTGAGCACGACGACATAGCGTTCGTTCTGCTTGACCTCCGTCACGTTGGCCTCTGTGCCGTCGAGCTTGTAGTAGGTACGGCTGATGGTAAAGCCGTTGCTGCCGGCCGGCAGAGGCTGGATCGGCGAGGCCACAGTGGTGACGACCGCCTGTAGCGGATTCCTGCCGGTATTAACGATGGTCAGCGGACTGTCGGCCAGGTCGCCACCGGCGATCTGGTCCGAATAGCCGCCGGCATGCGGTGCATCGTTGACGGTCAGCGCGATCGAATCATTGCCTGCCTTCAGCGCGCGGGCCGCCAGCAGCATCCAGGATTCGTCCTGTGTGCTGGTCCACCTGGCGTCGGCGCGTTCCCTGGTCACCAACTGGATCAGCGCCGGCACGATGGTCGGAACCGGCTTGCTTTCCGCGGCAAGCGCCAGGATCGCCGCGCCGTCACGCAGCGGCGAGCCATAGTCGGATCGGTAATAGTCATATTCGGGTGTCGACTTGGCCAGTTGCAGCGCGGCCTGGAAGGTCGCCTCCGAGCGCTGCGTGTCACCGTAGAGCGCGAGAGACGCCGCCAGCTGGGCGACGGCCATCGGGCTGGTAAAGGCTTCGAGCTGGGTGTCGGCATAGTAACGCAGATCGCCGACCGAGGCCTTCTTGTTGCGGGCAAGCACATAGAGCGCGTAGGCGATCTCACTGCCGCGATCCTGGATGTCCTGATCGTAGCCGATCGCGTTCTGCAGATTGCTCAGCGCCTGGTTCATCGCCAAGGCCGGCACGTCATATTTCTGCTCGCGCGCCCGGGTCAGGAAATCGGTGACATAGGCGTCGAGCCACAGATCGCCGGAACCCGGACCCCACAGGCCGAAGCTGCCGGCCGATGCCTGGTAGCTCAGCACCTTGTAGATGGCGTCCTGGACGCGGCCATGCAGATCGGGGTCGCTGGCCATGCCGATGCCGGAAGCCATGTCGTTGACGTAGAGAAGCGGCATGGCGCGGCTGGTGGTCTGTTCGGCGCAACCATAGGGATAGCGGTCGAGCGTCATCAGCAGCGACGGCACGTCGAAGGCAGCCGCCTGCGAAACGCCGACGCTGACCGAAGCGCCATCGAGCAGGCTTGCCGCCAGCAGTTCCTTGTCGACGCGCAGCGCGCCGCCATTGCCCTTGAGGTCGACGACCATGCGGGTGGTCACCGGCAGTTGCGCCGGGCGCACGGGCACATAGAGCGTCTGCTCGACGGCGGTGCCGTCGGCATGCGCAAGCCTGATGGTGATCGAGGCGTTGCCTGCGGTCTGCGCAATCAACGGCACGGTCAGTGTCTGCCGCTTGCCTTTGGCGAGCGTCAGCTTTTCAGGCAAGGCGGCATTGCCGGTTGACAGGTCGCCTGTCGTGTTGACGGTCAGCTTGTAGTCGCCTGCGGGGCCGTCGGTGTCGGCGACGTCGAGCCGCATGACGGCGGAATCGCCGGGCGCCAGAAAGCGCGGCAGGCCTGCGGTGATTACCACCGGATCACGCACGATGACGTCGGACTGGGCATGGCCAACCGCTTCCTTGGTCCAGGCGACGGCCATGACGCGCACGGTGCCGTTGAACTGCGGAATGTCGAAGTCGATCTGCGCCTTGCCGTCGGCGTCAAGCTGGACCGGGCCGGAGAAGAAGGCGACCAGCTTTTCGGTCGGCGGACTGCCTTGCGATTGCATGTTGGCGCCGTCGCCGCCGGTGCGCAGCTTACCGGTTGTGCCCAGCGAGCCGTCGATCAGCCGGCCATAGATGTCGCGAACCTCGAGACCGAGCATGCGCTGCCCGAAGAACCAGTTCTCCGGATCCGGTACCTTGTAGTTGGTCAGGTTGAGGATGCCGACGTCGACGGCCGCGACCATGACATAGGCGTTGGTGCCGGGCTGCACGCCGGCAACGGCGACCGGGATCGACAGCTGCTGGCGCGGCATGGTCTTGCCCGGCGTCGCCAAGCTGACGGCAAGCTTCCGCGAGCCGGGATCGAGCTTCAGCCATTTGACGCCGATGGCGCGCGCCGGCATGCGTGTCTCTTGCGCATCGCCCGGCCTGAATAGCGTTGCCGTGACGTAGGCGCCGGCGCCCCAGTCGTCGCCGACCGGGATGTCGACAGTGCTGCCGCCGGCCGGCACGCTGGCGGTGACGGTCTTCAGGAGCTTGTCGGCGCCGATGGTGACGAGCAGCTCGCCGGCAAAGTGCGGCGACACTTTGAGCTTGGCCACTTCACCCGCCGCATAGGTATCCTTGTCGAGGGCGATCTCGAGGCCGTCGGGCGTTTCGGTGGTGGTGGAACTGACATACCAGCCGGCGTCGAACTCGTAGCTGGTGGCCGGGCCTTCCGGATCCGCTGTCTCGATCTCGAGCCGGTAGCGGCCCCAGTCGACCGGCAGCGACACCGTAGCCTCGCCATCGGCGCTCAGGTCGACCTGGCCGTTGGCCACCGCCTTGGTGAAGGTGACCGGCTCATAGTTCCAGGAGTTGCTCGAGCGATACCACTGGTAGCTGCGCTCGACCTTGACCAACGACCACTGTGCGCCCTTCAGCGCCTCACGCTTGCCGTCTGGGTCGACGGCGATCAGGCTGAACTTGGCCGTGCCGCCTTGCGGCACCTCGTCTCCGTCGAAATCCGGGCGGATGCCGATCATGTGGCCCTGCGGGCGGATGCCGATATTCAGCGAGCGCTCGACGGCACGGCCGCCGCTTTCACGCATCCTGACAGTGACCTTGGCATCGACCAGCTTGGTGGTGGATGGCAATTGATCGACGGAGACCGGGAAGGTTGCCTTGCCGTCCTCGCCGACCACCGGCAGGCCGGTGAAGGGCGTCACTGTCGGTTCAGCCGACTGTTCGTCGGCGAGACCGAAGGAATAGCCTTTGAAGCGGTCCCAGTCGCGGGCGGTCGACAGCGTCAATTCGCCTTCAAGCGCGAGGCCTGCGGCCGGCGCGCCGTAGAGAAAGCGGCCGTCGACGGTAATGTTGGCGGTCTCGCCCTGGGCGATCTCCTGCTTGTCGGAGGACAGGTCGAACTCGATGCGGTCCGGTACGAAGTCCTCGACCAGGAACATCTGGCTGGCGACCGCCGCCTGCTTGGGATCGGTATGGATCGCCACCGTCCAGGTGCCGCGCATGGCGTTGGGTTCCAGCGGCAGGTCGACCGCGTGACCGCCGGCCGACGCGCCGTCGCTGACGATGCGGCGGTCCTCGACGCCGTCGGGCCGCGAGAAGATGAAGGTCAGCGGCAGGTTCTCGACCGCCTTGGCGGCACTGTCGCGGGCAAGAGCCGCGACATGGACATCTTCGCCGGCGCGGTAGATGCCGCGCTCGGTCCAGGCATAGACGTCGAGCGCGCCAGGTGCCGGCCGTCCGGCGACGCCACGGTCGGACAGGTCGAAGCCGGCGCGGCCCATATCGAGGAAGACGAAATCGTCGTCGCCCTGTTTGGCCATCAGCACGGCCGGCGCCATGCCGCTGTCGCCGCGCGTCAGGCCGGGATTGAACACCGCCCGCCCTTCCGCGTCGGTGGTCGCGGTGCCGAGGATTTCATTGTTCCTGGCCAGCAGCGTCAGCTCGGCGCCGGCAATCGGCTTGGCGGTTGCGAGCGAACGCGCAAAGACGTTCAGTCCATCCTGTCCAGTATAGGTCGACAGGCCGATATCGGAGACGACGAACCATTGCGTGGCGTGCGAATCATAGTCGTCGCTGCGATCGTCGACGGCTTGTGCGGTCAGCACATAGACGCCGGGCTTGCGCTTCGGCAACGCCTCATCGATTGGGAAGGAGGTGGTGACTTCCTTGTTGAGATCGTTGGCGATGTCGAGCTGGCCCTGCCAGACCGGCTCGCCCATCTGTTCGGAGATGTTCGAAATGTCGTAGCCGTCAAGCTGGCGCAGGAACTGATATCCCGACAGAAGTTGGGCCAGCGAGCGGTCGCCGATGCGGAAGAGCTTCATTTCGGCGGCATTCATGTTGACGGTGACGACCGGTATGCCGCGGCGTGCGCCGGCGGGCAGCACGAAGCTGTCGCCGGTGAAGCGGGCCGAAGGCGCGCGGTCCTGCACGTAGATCGACAGAACCACCGGTGCCGCGGTGACCTCGCCAATGGCGGCCGGCAGGCCGGCGCGGAAGGTCACGTCATAATGTTGGCCGTGCTCGAGCCCTTCGACGCAGATCTGCTTGTCCTTGGCTTCGACGCCCTTGGGAGCGGCGTTGTCGACAGTAACGAACTGCGAGTAGTCGACACCGGTCTTGACCAGCTCCTCGGAGAACTGCGCGCAGATGCGTGGCGCGCTGGTGTCGGCATCGACGGTATGATCTATGACGCGGAAACCCTTGCGGGCCTTGAGATCCTGGTAGGCGGCCCTGACTGCCGGCGAATTGACGAGAGCGAGGCTCGCCTCGTAGGCCTGCAGGGCCGGCCTGTAGAGATCGCGGCGATCAAGGCCGTCCCCGAGCAGCGCCAGGACGTCGGCGCGCGTCTTGGTGGTGCGCAGCAATTTGTAGGCATTGAAGGCGGCGGAAGTGGCGTTCGCCGGCAGCATCGACGGCTCCGAACTGTTGGCGGTCGGATGAACGGCAAGCGTTTCGCGCGCCAGCTCGAGCCAAAGCTGGCCATTGTCAGGCAACACCGAAACCGCCGCCTCGTATTTGTGCATGGCCGAGCGATGATCGCCCGTCAGCGCCGACTGTTCGGCGGCGGCGCTCAGCGCCGTCAGCCCCTCGGTCGGCTTGGTGTAGGTCGGGCCAGTGAGCTTGTTGCGGTATTGCTGGGCCTGGTCTGCCATCCAGTTCGGGAAGAAGGCCAGTTCGGGTGGCGCGCCGATGTCGGGATCGCCATCGATGTTGACGACCTTGCCGGCGACGGCGCCGCTGAAGGGTTTCAACGAGTTGTAATCGGATTTAAGGAAGCACCATTTGGCCTTGAGATTGTAGGTGAAGGCGCGGCAGGCCGGGTCGCCGAGGCAGGTGGTCTTGCACTGGTCGAGGCTGACATTCTGGTCGGATCTGAGATCGAAACCAAAATAGTCGGAATTGTCCGATGTCACCACCCGCCGGGCTTCGGCCGCTTGCGCGACACCGCTCCAGGCAAAAAAGAGAAGGAAAAGAATCGATAGACCACGAGCCGCGCGCATTGCCATAAACCCCTCCAGACAAGTGCTGACGTCCAGAAATCTTCAAGCTTCAGTCGCGCTTGTCAACATCAGGACGCGGCAGGATCCGCCTGCCAACGGTTTGCTTTCCGGCCGATGACCGGTAGTAGCTCCATAGGACAGGGGATCACGCTTTCTTGCGGCGACGCAGAAGGTGTGAGTTCCAAGCCCTGTCTATTTCAGCAATTGGATTGTGGCCCCTTTACGAGTGCTTCAGAACTTCATTCCAATTTTAGGTTTGCGAGCTAGGCTAGGAGCGTAATGCCGGCGTATGAAAGGCAGATGTCGGGAGGAACCGCGCCACGGCGCGCGCTTTTGCGCGCCCTGCTTTTCGCCTTGCTGTGCTCGGCGGCACTTATTGTCGAGACCGGAAATGCGGCAGCCTTCGAGATTTTCGGCATCAAGCTATGGGGATCGTCGAAGGACGAAGATGCCGAGATCGTCGACCCGCTGCGCTATGCCGTGACGATCGAGACGCCCGACGCCGACAAGGATCTCGCCGAGAAGCTCGAAAACGCCTCGGCGCTGAAAGCCGACGAGGAACACCCGGTATCAGGTTCGCTGGGTCTTTTGGCCAAGGCGCGCAGCGACCGTGAGCAACTTGTCGCCGCGCTCTACGCGGACGCGCGCTACGAGGGTGTCGTCACCATCACCATTCAAGGCAAGCCGCTCGACGGTCTGCCGCCCGATGCCGAGTTTTCCGGCCCGCAGCCGATTCCGGTGGTGATAAGCATAGCGGCCGGGCCGAAATTCACGCTTGGCAACATCAGACTGAAAGGCGATGCAGCGGGGCTGGCAAGTGCCGATTTCGGTCTGATCGCCGGCGGTGACGCCAGTTCGGGCGCCGTGCTCAAGGCCGAGGCGGCGATCGTGCGGGCACTCAAGCAAGAAGGCAGGCCGCTGGCCAAGGTGACGGGCCGCGAGATCGTCGCCGAGCACGCCGGTTCGACGCTCGACGTGACGCTCACCGTCGCGGCCGGCCCGGTCGCCGGCTATGGCGACACCACTGTCGAGGGCACCGAAAAGGTCGACCGCGACTTCACCGAATATATGACCGGCCTGAAGCGTGGCCGCCAGTATTCGCCCGATGAGATCGACGATGCACGCGACCGGCTGCTCGGCCTCGAGGTCTTCAACAGCGTGACGGTGAAGGAAGCCGACGCCCTCGACGCCGAGGGCAACGTCCCGATCGGTGTCCAGGTCAGCGAACGCAAGCCGCGCTATTTCGGCATTGGCGGCAGCTTCTCAAACACCGAAGGGCTGGGCCTCGAAGGCTATTGGGGGCATCGCAATCTGTTTGGCCGCGCCGAAAAGCTGCGCATCGACGGCAAGATCAGCGGCATCGGCAGCAACGACTTGACCCAGCTCAATTACAATGCCGGCGTCATGTTCGAAAAGCCGGGCGTGGTCGGGCCGGCGTCGAAATTCATTGCCAGCGTCAATGCTGTGCTGGAGCACCCCGACGCCTATGACCATTTCTCGGTCAAGGGCAGTACCGGCCTATCCTACGAACTCGACAAGAAGCAGACGGTTTCCGCGCAAGTCGCGCTGGATTATTCGAGGATCCACGACGCTTTCGGCAAGCACACCTATCTGATCGCCAGCATTCCACTGCAATATGTCTACGACAATCGCGACAGCAAGCTCAATCCGACCCGGGGCTTCAGGGTGCTGGCCTATGCCGAGCCGAGCTACGACATTTTGAGCGGGGCTGCCTTCGTCAAGCTGAAGGGCGAGGGGTCGGCCTACCAGTCGCTCGATTCGGCCTCGAAATTCGTTTTCGCCGAACGTGTCGCCATCGGCTCTATCATCGGCGCCAGTCTTCAAGATGTTCCGGCAGATCGCCGCTTCTACTCAGGCGGCGGCGGTTCGGTGCGCGGCTATGCCTATCAAGGCATCGGCCCGAAGGACAGCAATGGAGAGCCGATCGGCGGGCTTTCCTTTTTCGAGACCTCGGTCGAGCTGCGCATCGCCGTCACCGACAAGATCGGCGTCGTGCCGTTCGTCGATGCCGGCACGGTGTCGACGAGGCAGGTTCCCGATTTTTCGGGCATGAAGGTCGGCGCGGGTGTAGGCTTGCGCTATCTGACGGCGTTCGGGCCGCTGCGCATCGACGCGGCAGTGCCGCTCAACCGCGGCCCCGACGATCCTCATTTCGGCATTTATGCCGGCATCGGCCAGGCATTCTGATGGCAATATTCAGGCGCATCCTTCGTATCCTTTTCTACACGCTGCTCATTGTCGTGGCAGCGGCGGTGGGGGCGCTCGTCGTGCTGACCAAAACCGAGCGCGGGCGCGAAAACCTTGCCGGCATCATCTCGACCATGGCCTCGACCAGTGATCGCAAGGTCACTGTCGTCGGCATCGACGGTATCTGGTCGGGCGCGCTGAGGGTCGATCATGTCGTTCTGGAGGATCGCGAAGGCGCCTGGATGGTGGCGCGCAAGGTGGCCGTCGACTGGTCGCCGCTGGCACTCCTGTCGAAGAGCTTCAGCGCCGATCGCATTGGGGCCGAGCGTATCGAGTTGGCAAGGCTGCCGGTGGCCAATACACAGCCGCGCCAAAGCGGGGCGACCACGCTGCCGGTTTCCATCGATGTCAAGCAGCTCGACCTTCCCGAAATCGCACTCGGGCAGGCTCTGGCCGGCAGCGGTGTTGCCGAGCTCGCAGCCAAGGGAGCGCTCAAGGCGGATGCCTCGCCGTTGGCGATCGAGACCAATCTCAACATCGTTCGCCATGACGGCAAGCAAGGCACGGTCGACGCCAAAGCCCAATTCGCGCCGGCCGACAACAAGCTCGACCTCGACTTGAGGGCATCCGAGCCGGCCGGCGGCATCATCGCCAACCTGCTCAAGTTGCCGGGCGCGCCGCCGGTCGAGATTGTCGTTTCCGGCACCGGACCGCTCGCCAACTGGAATGGCATCGGGACCTTTGTCGTCGATCGCCGGATCGTCACCCAGCTTACCGGTCGTCATCAGCTCACGGACAAGGGTCATTATGTCGAGGCCAAGGGTGACGGCGAATTCGAGCGCTTCCTGCCCGAAAATCTGAAGCCGCTGTTTGCCGGCAAGACCAGCTTCGACCTCGCCGGCACAGCGACCGCGGCCGGCGGCGTTGACGTGGAGCGCGCCAATATCGACAGCGATGCCGTGCACGCGACGGCCGTCGGCACTGTCGATCCGAACGGTGCCAGCGATCTTTCCGTTAAGCTCGCCGCAAAGGGGCCGCCTATCGTGCTCAGCCTCGGCAGCGAGGCGCAGCCGATAACCGTGGCGATCAAGGACGCCACGGCCCGCGCTTTCGGCGATGGCAAGGCGCCGATGGTGGATATCGGCGCGTCGCTGGTCTCGGTGGTGGCTGGCGGCACGCGGGTGGACGACCTGATCGGGCAAGTGCATTCCGATGGTTTCGACATCCAGAACCGTAGCGGGCCTGTCACCATCAAGCTGACGGCGGCCGGCCTGAACACCGACGTTGCGACGTTGGCGCCGCTGATAACGGGCAGGGTCAGCGCCGGTCTCGCCGGCTCCGTCAGCAAGGAACAGATTATCGTCGACCAAGGCACGCTGCGCAGCGACGCGCTCAATGCGTCCGTAACGGCCACCGTGGTGCTGGCCGATCTGTCGATGACGCTCAAGATGAATGCCGACGCGGCTTCGACGGCGCTGCCGCCGCAGGTCAGTTCGGTTCTCGGCCAACGCGTGCAGTTTTCCGCAACCGCGACCCGCGACCCGGACGGTGCGTTTGCCGCCAATGCATTGCAGCTCACCTCCGGCACGCTCAACGCCAGCGGCACCGCCAGCGCGCAGGGCACCGATATCCGAGCCGATATCAAAGGAACGCTCGGCGACGTGTCGGTGCTGTCGCCGCTGGTTGGCGCGAAGGTCGGCGGCGCAGTCGATTTCGCGCTGACCGCAAGCGGTGCGCGCACCGCGCCGGACTTCTCGGTTTCGGCCAGCAGCGACAGCCTGACGGCGTCCGGCCATGCGGTGAAGCAGATCAAGCTGAGCGCGCGCGGCAAGGCCGATATCGCCAGTCCCGCCGCCGATGTCTCGCTGACCGGCTCGGTCGACGACCAGCCGCTCGACCTCAAGGCATCGCTGGTCACAACCGACGGCAAGCGCTCCATCAATGGACTTGCCGTCTCGCTGGCCGACAACAAGGTCTCCGGCGACCTCGGGCTCGACGACGGCCTGCTGCCGCTCGGCACGTTGGCCCTCGATGCCGCCGATATTGCCCCGCTGGCCAGACTTGCCGGCCAAACGCTAGCCGGCGACGTGCGTGGCACGATCCGCTTCGCCAACGACAATGGAGCACCGACGGTCGCGATCGATGCGACGAGCACCGCGATTTCGCGCGGCGAACTGGCGGCCAAGACAATCGCCGTCAACGCGCTGGTCGCCAATTATCTCAAAGCCCCGGCGATCGCCGGCAAGGTCAAAGCCGACACGATCACCTCGGGAACCACGGTGATCAGCGGCATCGATGTCGACCTGAAGCGCGATGGCGACTGGACCGGCTTTAGCGGCGGCGCCACGGTCGCCGGCATTCCGGCCAGCGCGGCCGGGCGGGTCAGGATCGCGAACGGCATCACCGCTATCGAGCTTGCCTCGGGCGAGGCAATCATCCGCGGCATCAGGGCAGCGATCACACAGCCGTCGGCGCTGACAATCGCCAATGGCATCGTGAGCATAGAGAACCTGGCACTCGGTGTCGGCGGCGGTTCGGTTGCCGTGTCGGGTACGGCTGGCCAGACGCTCGATCTCGCTGCCACCTTGTCGGCGGTCCCGGCATCGCTTGCCAATGATTTCTCACCGGGTCTCGATGCCGTGGGCGCGCTCAGCGGCACCGCGCAGGTCACGGGATCGTCGGCTGCCCCCGACATCCGCTTCAACGCCCGGCTCAGCGGCGCCGAAACCAGCCAGACCCGGCGGGCCGGGCTCGGGCCGCTCGATCTCGATGCGGCAGGCCGCTTCTCGCCGGCCAGCGGCCTGGCCATCGAGCAGGCGACGCTTGCCGGCGAGAAAATCTCCGGCAAGGCAGCCGGCACCGTCAATCCGAACGGCGCCAGCGATTTCTCGCTCGACCTCGCCTCGACCGGTCCGAGCCTGCCGCTGTCGCTTGGCAGCAAGGCAAGCCCGATCAAGCTCGAGCTGCAGGCGATATCGCTAAAGGCGGCCGGGCAGGGCACGCAGCCGAAGCTCGACATCTCCGCGACACTGCCATCGGCCGCCACCAATCTGGCTAAGGTCGAGGGCATCACGCTGGCGCTGCACTCCGATCGCTTCGACGTGAAAGCCCGGAGCGGGCCGATCTCCGGCTCGGTGATCGCCGAAAAAATCGGCCTCGACAATCCGACAGTCGCACCGCTGATCGCCGGCAAGGTCAGTGCCAAACTCGCCGGCAGCCTTGCCGCCGACGCTGTCATCATCGATAGCGGCACCGTGACCAGCGACGCGTTGAACAGCGGCTTCAACGGGCGGGTCTCGCTGGCCGACGGCGCCATCGATCTAAATCTCAAGGCGGATGCCGCGTCGGCGGCGCTGCCGGCGGCGGTACGTGGCGTGCTCGCCGAGCGAACACAACTCAGTGCCGCGCTGAAGCGAGACGCCAACGGCAATGTCGCCGCCAACGCCGTCAGGCTGTCGTCCGGTTCGCTGACGGCAGACGGGCAGGCGAGCCTTGCCGACAACAAGCTCAGCGCCGACGTCAAAGGCGCGCTGGGCGACGTCTCGCTGGTATCCAAGGACGCCAAAGGCGCCATCTCTTTCGCGCTGAATGCGCAAGGCGCCAGTACCGCGCCGGATCTGTCGCTGACTGTCAACAGCGACAGGCTTTCGGTCGCGGCGCGCGAGATCACTGGCCTGAAGCTTACTGCCACAGGCAAGGCTGATGCCGCCAACCCGGCTGCGAATGTGCAACTCACCGGAAACGTCGCGGGTCAACCGCTGCAGGGCAGCGCCGTGCTGGCGACATCCGACGGCAAACGCGCCATCAATGGGCTTTTGCTGTCGCTGGGCAAGAACCGTATTTCCGGCGACCTGGCGCTTGACGATGCCTTCGTCCCGGTCGGCACGGTGGCACTTGACCTGCCCGATATCGGTCCGCTTGCTGCCCTGGCACTGGAAAAGGCCGATGGCGATGTGCGCGGCACTATCGCCTTCTCCAAGGCGGGCGCCGTGCCGCAGGTCGCCGTCAAGGCGATGACGGGCTCGATCTCGCGCGGCGATGTCTCGGCCAAGGCCGTGACCATCGATGCGCTGATCGCCAACTATCTGGCGGCACCAGTGATCTCGGGAAAAATTCGTGCCGACAGCGTCACCTCTGGCGGCACGGTTATCCGTGGCGTCGACGTCGATCTGAAGCGCGACGGCGAATGGACCGGTTTTTCCGGTGGCGCCACTGTCAAGGATATTCCGCTGAAAGCCGGTGGGCGGGTCAAGGCGGTCAAGGGCACGACGACGGTCGAACTTGCCTCCGGCGAGGCGACCATCCGCGGCATCAAGGCGGCTATCGCCCAGGCCTCGACCATCAACATCGCCAATGGAGTGCCCAGCTTCGACAGGCTGGTGCTCAACCTCGGCGGCGGCACGGCGACGGTCACGGGCAAAGCTGGGCAGGCGCTCGACCTCAACGCGACGCTGGCCCGCGTCCCGATCTCGATAGCCAACGGTTTTTCGCCGGGCCTCGATGCCGCCGGTTCCATCTCGGGCACGGTGAAGGTGACGGGTGCGCCGGCCAATCCGGCCGTTGCCTTCAAGATCGATGCAGCAGGCGTTCAGACGTCGCAGACCCGTGGTGCAGGCTTCGGCGCCATGGGCGTTTCATCCTCAGGTACCTATTCGGGCAACAGACTGACCTTTGACGCCAACATGAGCGATGCCGCCGGCCTCGGCCTCAAGGGCGGCGGCACGATGACGACATCAGGCGCGCCCACCCTTGATCTCAACTTTTCCGGCAAGGTGCCGTTCGCCTTCCTCACCAGGACACTCGCCGCGCAAGGCTTGTCCTTGAGCGGCACGGCCGACGTCGATATACAGGTACGCGGCCCGGCAACGTCGCCGGTGATCTCAGGCACGGTCCGCACGTCAGGCGCCCGCCTTCTCGACGCGCGTTCGGGGCTTGCGATCAACGATATCACTGCCGATGTCGCCGTCGGTGGCGGCGTGGCAAGGATCAATCGACTGACCGGCACGCTGTCGACGCGCGGCAGCCTTTCGGCCAGCGGCACCGTCGGCATCGATCCGGCTAAGGGTTTTCCGGCCGATCTGTCGATCAAGCTCGTCGACGGCCGCTATACCGACGGCAAGGTAGTCACCGCCAATCTTGGCGGCGACCTGACCGTTAAGGGGCCGCTCACCTCCGCGCCGGTGATTTCCGGTACCGTCAACCTGGCCAAGACCGTCATCACCGTACCCGAAAAGCTGCCCGGCTCGCTGGCCGAGCTCAACGTAAAGCACAAGAATGCGCCGGCCGCCGTGCGTGCGCAGGACAAGGCGTTGCGCCCGGCCGCTGCAAGCAGCGGTGGCGGCGGCAGCGGCCTCAATCTCGACGTCACGGTCAATGCGCCGAGCCAGATCTTCATCCAGGGCAGGGGCGTCGACGCCGAGCTCGGCGGTTCGCTGCGGCTGACAGGCCCGGCATCGTCACCCCAGGCGGTCGGCACCTTCACCTTGCGGCGAGGGCGGCTGACGATCCTTGCCAAACGGCTGACCTTCACCGAAGGCACGGTCGGCTTTTCCGGCTCTCTGGTGCCCTACCTCAACCTCACGGCGCAATCGAAGACGACCAGCGCCACCGTGACCATCGTGGTGTCGGGCGAGGCGACCAACCCGAAATTCACCTTCTCCTCGGTACCGGCGCTGCCGGAGGACGAGGTGCTGGCGCAGCTGATCTTCGGCCGTTCGATGTCGAACCTGTCGCCGCTGCAGATCGCTCAGCTTGCCGAAGCTGCCGGACAACTGGCCGGCGTCGGCGGCTCGACCTCCCTGCTGCAGAACCTGCGCAGCGCGATCGGCGTCGACGATCTCGACGTGATCACCGACGAAGAGGGCGGCACCGCCGTCTCGGCGGGCAAGTATCTCAACGACCGCACCTACGTGACGATCCAGAAGGGCGACAGGCCGGGCTCGGGCAAGGCAACCGTCGATCTCGACGTTGGGCGCGGCGTCAAGCTGCGTGGCGAGGCAACCGACGCCGGCGAAGCCAAAGGCGGTGTTTTCTACGAACGCGAATATTGAAACCGGGCGTTCGCGCAGAACAACTGGTTGCCCGAAGAACGAGCGGCGCAGCAGCGAATGTCCCGGGTTAATTGTCCGTGGAGATTTCGGGCGAAATCCCTGGCGCAGTAGCAAATTTGCGCCAAGACTGTCGCTATCGCGCGAACCGCCCTGCTTTCAAAGTTGCACATTCCTTGGCATGTTCCCAATCCGTGCCGTCTTTGACATCATGGCGCGGATGCGGAATGTTAAAAGGCAGAAAGCCAACAATGGGAGTTAGTCATGACGATCTACAAGAGTAACGGCGACCGCGTTCCCGATCACATCCTGGCCATGGCCGAAGACGCCAAGGCAGGCAAGATGGATCGTCGCGAATTTCTGGCTCTCGCCAGCGTCTTCGGAGCCTCGACGGCGATGGCCTATGGCATGCTTGGCCTTGCAGACCCGACGCCGGCCAAGGCGGAAGAGGTCCAGGGCAAGAAAGGCGGCGTGTTGAAGGTCGCGCAATGGATCAAGGATCCGAAGGATCCGCGCAAGTCCGACTGGTCGGAAATCGCCAATGCCGAGCGCCAGGCGCTCGAGCCGCTGGTCAAATATACCACCGAATACACATTCCGCCCCTATCTGCTGGAGAGCTGGGACGTGAATGACGACGCTACCGAATACACGCTGCATGTGCGCAAAGGCGTCACCTGGAACAACGGCGATCCGTTCACCGCAGACGACGTCATCTTCAACCTCAAGCGTTGGGCCGACAAGAAGGCCGAAGGCAATTCCATGCCGGGTCGCCTCGGTTCGCTGGTCAAGGACGACAAGCTGGATGAGAGCGCGGTGACCAAGGTCGACGACCACACGATCAAGCTGACGCTCAGCAAGCCGGATATCGCCCTCATTCCCAACGTGTGCGACTATCCCGGGCTCATCGTCCACAAGACGTTCGATGAAAAAGGCGGCGACTTCAAGTCCTGCCCGATCGGCACTGGGCCGTTCGAGCTGGTCTCCTACGATGTCGGCCAGAAAGTGGTTTACAAGCGCCGCGAAGATAACAAATGGTGGGATGGTGACGTCTTCCTCGACGGCATCGAGTTCATCGACTACGGCACCGATCCGGCGGCCATGGTCAGCGCCTTCGAAGCAGGCGAGGTGCACACCAACTTCGAGACGTCGGCCGACTATGTGTCAATCCTCGACGGCATGGACCTGGTGAAGTCGGAGATTGTCACCGCCTCGACGATCGTCTGCCGCACCAATGTGACCAACAAGCCTTACGGCGACCAGAAGGTTCGCAACGCCCTGCAGCTCGCGGTCGACAACAATGTCGTCCTCCAGCTCGGCTACGGCAATGCCGGCACGGTTGCCGAAAACCACCATGTCGCCCCGATCCATCCGGAATACTACGAACTGCCGAAGATTGCTCGCGACCCGGCAAAGGCGAAGGCGCTGATGGCGGAAGCCGGCCAGGCCGATTTCGAGCACGAGCTGATCACGGTCGACGAGGACTGGCACAAGAATACAGGCGATGCGATCGCCGCGCAGATGCGCGACGCCGGCATCAAGGTGAAGCGTACCGTGCTGCCGGGTTCGACCTTCTGGAACGACTGGACGAAGTATCCGCTGTCGATGACCAACTGGAACATGCGGCCGCTCGGCGTCCAGGTTCTGGCGATCGGCTATCGCACAGGTGAAGCCTGGAACGAGACGGCCTGGTCGAATCCGGAGTGGGATGCCAAGCTCAATGCTGCGCTCGCAGTCGCCGACGCCGCCAAGCGCAAGGAAATGATGAAGGACATCGAGCAGATCCTGCTGGATTCCGGCATTATCATCCAGCCTTATTGGCGCAAGCTCTACAGCCATTCGGTCAAGGCGGTGCAGAACTACAAGATGCACCCGACCTTCGAGCGCGACTATGGCAAGGTCTGGCTCGAGCAGGCCTGACCGGACGATCCGGAAAGGGGCGTCTCGCCCCTTTCCGTCGCTCTTTGCATGATCCATGGACCGGAAGTCGGCGCAGCAAAAAGTTGCGGACTCTTCGGCCGGGGTCTGCAATAAAAAGGGTATTGCATCTGGGACTGGTCTGAAGGCTTGTTCTGCCGCTGGCGGCAGGGCGGCTTGCAAACCGGTTCCAACCCCCAACCCGACCGGCAGGGGACCGCCATGCTTTCTTTCGTTATCAGGCGTCTCGGCACCATGGCATTGACGATGCTGTGCCTGACGATGATCGTCTTCTTCCTGGTCAATCTCGGGCCCAATCTGAAGAAGCTGGCGATCAGCCAGACCGAAATGCACACATCCGCCGAGCAGCTTGAGGCCTGGCTGGTCAACCATGGCTATCGGCAGAATTTCTTTGTCCGCTACGGCCAATGGCTGGGCATCATGCCAAAGCAGCCGGTGATCGACCCGGCGACCGGCAAGCCCGCACAGCGTTTCTCCTTCTGCAACGATCCGGTCGTGCCGACATTCTCCGGCATCCTGCAAGGCGATTTCGGTTGCTCGACGAAGTTCAAGACGACGGTCGCTTCGAAACTCTTCCCGGCGCTCAGCGCCACCGGCATCCTGATGCTCTGCGTGCTGGCCGTGATGGTGCCGGTCTCGCTTTTGATCGGCATTCTCGCCGGCATGCGCGAGGGCTCACGCACCGACCGTACATTGTCGGTGGCTTCGATCGCCTCGACGGCGACGCCCGAATACGTTTCGGGCGTCATCTTCACCGTGATCTTCGCCTCCTGGCTCGGCGTGCTGAACGGTTCGGCGGCCTCGGCCAGCCAGGGCATCACCTTCTACAATTTCACCTTGCCGGTAATGACGCTGGCGATCTACGGCATCGGCTACATCGCCCGCATGACCCGCGCCTCGATGGTGGAGGTGATGACACAGCAATATATCCGAACCGCCCGGCTGAAGGGCCTCTCCTTCGGCAGCGTGGTGATAAAGCACGCTCTGCGCAACGCGCTGATCGCACCGTTCACGGTCATCATGCTGCAGTTTCCCTGGCTGCTCACCGGTGTCGTTATCGTCGAGGTGATGTTCCGCTACCAGGGTTTCGGCTACACGCTGGTCGAGGCTGCCGGCAACAACGACATCGATCTTCTGCTCGGCTGCTCGCTGGTCTCGGTGTTTATCGTCCTGATCACACAGCTCATCTCCGATGTCGGCTACGCGTTCCTCAATCCGCGCATCAGAGTTCAATAGGAGACCGGGCGGATGCAGGTCGAATATCTCAGCGCCCTCAACGTCGTACTCGGCGTGCTTGCCCGCTTCTGGCCGGTCTGGATCGCTCTTGCCCTGGTGATGGGAGCGAGCTTCGGCTACAAGAAGAAACTAGGCCTTTACGGCCAGCTTTTCGACAGCGGCGTCGGCATCGTCGGCGTCGGCATCTGCCTGTTCTGGCTGTTTACGGCGATCTTCGCGTCGACCATCTCCCCCTTCGATCCGCTTGCCCAGGTGCCGATCATGAAGGACTCGCTGCCGGGCGCAATCGAGCCGGCGTCGAAACTTGTATACTATTTCGGCGGCGACAAGCTCGCCCGCGACGTGTTCTCCCGCATGGTCTATGGCAGCCAGATCGTGCTGATCATCGCGCCGGCGGCGACCGGTTTTGCGCTGATGGTCGGTATTACGCTCGGCCTGCCGGCCGGCTATTATGGCGGCAGGATCGATACGGTGCTGTCCTTCCTCGCAAACCTTGTGCTGGCCTTCCCGGTGATCTTGCTGTTCTACCTGCTGGTGACGCCGGGCATCATGGACACGCCGATCCCCTACGCGATGGCAGGGCTGTTCTTCCTGTTTCCGATCATCTTCTTCAGTGTGCTGTTCTGGACGCGCTACAAGAACCGTCCCGACCGCCTCTATATCCTGCTTGGCCTGACGCTGGTACTTGGCGGCTGGATCTATGCCGGCCTTGTCTTCGATGCCGATCCGTTCAAGATCATCCACATCGATCCCAACCAGCTCAACATCTTCGTGGCGGTGGTGTTCGCCTCCAGCCCGGGCGTGTTCCGTATCGTGCGCGGCCTGGTCATGGACATCAAAACACGTGACTATGTTGCGGCGGCGCAGACGCGCGGTGAATCGCCCTGGTACATCATGCTGTGGGAGATATTGCCCAATGCGCGCGGGCCGCTGATCGTCGACGCCTGCCTGCGCATCGGCTACACTACGATCCTGCTCGGCACGCTCGGCTATTTCGGGCTGGGACTAGCGCCGGAAAGCCCGGACTGGGGCACGGCGATCAAGGATGCAAGCCGGCTGCTGCGCTCCTTCATCCACCCGGCGCTGCCGCCGACGATCGCGTTGATGTCGTTCGTGCTCGGCCTCAACCTCCTGGCGGATTCGCTGCGCGAACAGTCTATGAAAGATTGATGCCGGGAAAGATTGACGCCGGGAAGACCGATGCCGGGTTCGGCCCGACGTGCCTGAAGAACAAGGATTGGAGCGACCCATGAATGAGGCAGTTCGAAATCCCGCCAAGCCGACCAGTGGGCCGACCAATGAGCCGATCATCGAGATCGAGAACCTGTCGATCTCCTTCTTCACCCGTAAGGGCGAGATCCCGGCGGTCATGGATTTTTCCTGCACGGTCATGCCCGGCGAGGCAATGGGCATTGTCGGCGAATCCGGTTGCGGCAAGTCGACCGTGTCGCTCGGCATCATGCGCGACCTCTCCAACATCGGAAAGATCGTCGGCGGAAAGATCAAGTTCCAGGGCAAGGACATGGGAGAACTGTCCGACGAGGAACTGCGCGCCATCCGCGGCAACAAGATCGCGATGATCTACCAGGAGCCGATGGCCAGTCTGAACCCGGCAATGAAGGTCGGCCAGCAACTGATGGAAGTGCCACTTATCCACGACAAGGTGTCGAAGGACGAAGCTTATAAACGCGCCTTGGAAATGGTGCGCGCGGTGAAGCTGCCGGATCCCGAACGCATGATGCGTTCCTATCCGCACCAGCTTTCGGGCGGCCAGCAGCAGCGCATCGTCATTGCCATGGCGCTGCTGTCGAAGCCGGCGCTGCTCCTGCTCGACGAGCCGACGACAGCGCTCGACGTGACGGTGGAAGCCGGCATCGTCGACCTGGTCAAGGGGCTGGGCGAGAAGTTCGGCACCTCGATGATCTTCGTGTCGCACAATCTCGGGCTGATCCTGGAGACCTGCGACCGCATTACGGTGATGTATTCGGGCGAAGCGGTGGAGACCGGCAAGATCAAGGATGTCTTCGACCGGATGCGCCATCCCTACACGCAAGGCCTGTTCCGCTCGATCCCGCTGCCCGGCGCCGACAAGAATTCGCGGCCGCTGATCTCGATCCCGGGGCAGTTGCCGCTGCCGCACGAGCGGCCGAAGGGCTGCAATTTCGGCCCGCGCTGCCACCATTTCGTCGAGGGCGTCTGCAACGCCGCCGAAATTCCGATGATCGCGGTCGAAGGCCATGACGGGCATTTCTCGCGCTGCGTGCGCTTCAACGAGATCGACTGGGAGGCGCTGCCGCCCGGCGCCAAGAAGGTCAACGAGCGGGTGGTGCCCGGTGCGCCGGTGCTCCAGATCGAAGACCTCAGGAAGTATTACAAGGTCGGCGGCAGCGAAGTGTTCGGCTCGAGCGAGGGCCGCGTCGTCAAGGCCAATGAGACGATCTCGTTCATGGCCCGCGAATCCGAGACCGTCGCTATCGTCGGCGAATCCGGCTGCGGAAAATCGACCCTGGCCAAGGTGCTGCTCGGCCTCGAAACGGCGAGCTCCGGCCGCGTTAAGCTCGGCAACAAGGAGATCCAGTCGACCGGGATCGAGAAGCGCAGCGTCGACACGGTGTCATCGATCCAGATGGTGTTCCAAAATCCGTTCGACACGCTCAATCCGAGCCATTCGGTCGGTTCGCAGATCATCCGTACGCTGGAAAAGTTCAATGTCGGCAACACGGTGGCCGACCGCCGCAAGCGGATGCTGGAATTGCTTGACCTGGTGAAGCTGCCAAGGGCGTTCGAGTCGCGCAAGCCGCGCCAGCTTTCAGGTGGTCAGAAACAGCGCATCGGCGTGGCGCGGGCTTTTGCAGGCGACGCCAAGGTGGTGGTGGCCGACGAGCCGGTCTCGGCATTGGATGTGTCAGTGCAAGCGGCGGTGACCGAGCTGCTGATGGATATCCAGCGCAAGAACAAGACGACGATGCTGTTCATCAGCCACGATCTGTCGGTGGTGCGCTACATCGCCGACCGCGTCGTCGTCATGTATCTCGGCTATATCGTCGAGCAAGGCACGACCGACCAGATCTTTTCGCCGCCCTATCACCCCTACACCGAGGCGCTGCTGTCGGCGATCCCGATCGCCGACACCAGCGTGGTGAAAAGGCACATCGTGCTTGAAGGCGACATTCCGTCGGCGATGAACCCGCCCTCGGGCTGTCCGTTCCAGACGCGCTGCGGCTATAAGAAGCTGGTGCCGGACAATCTTTGCGAAACCAAGGTGCCGCCGGTCAAGCACCTCGGCGCCGGCCATATGAGCCTGTGCTGGTTGGCCGACGACGTGCTGGCGAAAATGGAGCCGGTGATCAAATTCGACAAGGAGCACGCGGCGAATGAGGGCGTGCCGGACGATGCGCCGCACGGTACTGGTCCGGGCTTTGCCGGTGATCCGCCCAAACGCCCGCATGGAAAGACCGGCAGCGCGGAAGCCGATGCCGAGGGTCAGGCAGCGGAGAATGCCGAAGCGGTCGCCAAGGCCCGCCGTCACGAGGTCCGCGACGAGGTTTCAGAGACCGGCGGTACCTCAAGCTCTGACGACAGCGCGGTGGCACCAATCATGCCGCCGACTGTCGGTGACGGCCGCCAGGCCGAGGACGCCACGCGCAAGCCGCGCAAACCCAAGGGCGGCTGAGAGCCGTTAGTAGGCTAGGGCGCGCATTGCCGTAGCTGCGCGGCGTAGTCCTGCGCCATCTGCTCCGTGGCGTGCGCATAGCGCTGCACGTCGGCGTCGCCGCGACTGCCGCGCTTGTAGGCATTCCAGCCGAGATAGTAGGCGAGATACAGATTGTATGTGTCGTTGCGGGCGACGCCGAGCGTGTCGGCGGTCTTGGAATGATACCAGCCGACAAAATCGACGGCATCGGCAAACCGGGTGCGGCGCGCCGCCCAGCTGCCGGTCTCGTTCTGGTATTGCGCCCAGGTCCCGTCGAGCGCCTGCGAGAAGCCGGTGGCGCTGGAGATATGTTTCCAGGGAATGAAGCCCAGCAGCTTGGTGCGCGGCGGCCTGGCATTGCTCTTGAAGCCGGACTCCTTGCGCACCGTCGCCATCAGCACGGGGACCGGCACACCGTACTTCTGCTCGGTGCGTTGTGCCGCCGCCTGCCAATTGTCGAACCAGCCGTCATTCTGGTCGAAAACGGCGCACACATCGTTGATGTGATTCGGCGGCGTCGCGCAGGCCGAAAGCGCCAGCGGCACGGCAATCGCTACAATTTTACTAAAACTCGACCTACGCATTGAAAGTGCATTAGGCCGAAAACATAAAAGGAATCTTGCTGTCTTCCTTAACGGCTCATCGGCCGCTTTGGCCAACACCTGAGCAGGTATAAACATTCCGACGTTTGCTGTCGCTTTTACCGACGTGAAATTCCCACAATGGCGCCTTGGCTAAAATCACGCCCGCAGGTGACGGATTCTTGACAGCCCGATGCTCATGCCGGCGCTTTGATGCGCCGCATGAGCGAACCAAGACGCAAGCGCGGCGCCGAGCGAACCAGCAACAGGGGACCGACCGCCATCCCCCAACTGCCGCTCAGGCGGGTGACAAACCCTTATCCGCCGATGGCGATGCTGTCGGCCGACCAGATCGAGGCGATCCACGAAGCCTCTATGCATATTTTGGAGAATTTCGGCATCGAGGTGCTGAGCCAGCGGGCACTGTGGCTGTTCGAGAAGGCCGGGGCCAAGGTCGATCATGCCTCGATGAACGTCCGCATCGATCGCGGCATGATCGACAAAGCGCTGAAGACGACACAGTCCAGCTATACGCTTACGCCGCGCAATCCCGCCCATGCCGTCCACCTCGGCGGCAATACCATCAACTTCACGCTTGTCGCCGGGCCGCCGAATGTACACGACATGGAGCGCGGCCGCCGTGCCGGCAATCTGCGCGATTATTCCGATCTCGTCCGGCTGGCGCAGCATTTCAACTGCATCCACATGCTCGGCAACCAGGTCTGCGCGCCGGTGGAGCTGCCGGCGAATTCCCGTCACCTCGACACCTATTTTGCCAATCTGACACTGACCGACAAAAGCTTTCACGTCTCGGCCATCGGCCGCGGCAGGGCGCTCGACGGCATCGAAATGATGGCAATCGCGCGCGGACTGACGCTTGACGAGATGCGCGACGATCCCGGCGTTACCACGATCATTTCGGTCAACTCGCCGCGCCGCTTCGACGAGATGATGGCCGAGGGGCTGATGACAATGGCCGAGTTCGGCCAGTCGGTGGCGGTAACGCCATTCACGCTGATGGGGGCGATGAGCCCGGTGACGCTTGCCGGCGCGCTCGCCCAGCAGAATGCCGAGGCGCTGCTCGGCGTGGTGCTGACGCAGCTCGTCCGCCCCGGCGCGCCGGTGATGTATGGCGCCTTCACCTCCAATGTCGACATGAAGTCGGGTGCACCGGCCTTCGGTACGCCTGAAAACACCAAGGCGAATATAGCGTCCGGACAGTTGGCGCGGCGCTACAAGCTGCCTTATCGCACAACGCCGGGATCGGCTTCCAATGCCGCCGACGCGCAAGGCACCTATGAGACGCTGATGGCGCTGTGGGGCGCGGTGCTCGGCCACGGCAACCTTATTTACCACGCCGCCGGCTGGCAGGAGGGCGGGCTGACTGCGTCGTTCGAAAAGTTCATCATCGACGTCGAGATGATCCAGCACATGATGGAGTTTTTGCGCCCAATCGAAGTCAACGAGGCCGAGCTCGCCGTCGAGGCTCTGGGTGCGGTGCCGACCGGCGGCCACTTCTTCGGGGAGCCGCACACGTTGGAGCGCTACGCCACGGCCTTCTACCAGCCGATGCTGTCCAACTGGCAGAACTACGAGGCCTGGCAGGAGGCCGGTGGGCTCGACGCCACGGCGCGTGCGACGAGGCTGTGGAAGAAGGCGCTGGAGGACTATGTCGAGCCGGTGATGGAAATCTCCAGGCGCGAGGCGCTTGAGGCGTACGTGGCCAAGCGCAAGGAAGCGATCGGGCAAAGCGAGCCTTAAGCGCCAACTCTCCTTGTTCGGATTCACTTCTCCTCCAGAATCATAAAACCCATCCAACTCTTTGAAATGACGAGAATCTCATGAAAACGCATGCAAAGGTCGTGGTTATCGGCGGTGGCGTTGTCGGGTGCTCCGTACTGTTCCATCTCGCCCGCCATGGCTGGACCGATGTCGTTCTATTGGAGCGCGACGAGCTGACCTCCGGCTCGACCTGGCACGCGGCCGGCGGAATGCACACGATCAATGGCGATCCCAACGTCGCCAAACTGCAGAAATACACGATCTCGCTCTACAAGGAGATCGAGGAACTGTCGGGGCAGGCGACCGGCGTGCATCTGACGGGCGGCGTGCTGCTGGCCGCCACCGAGGCACGGCTCGACTGGTTGCGTGGCGTCGTCGCCAAGGGCCGCTATCTCGGCATCGAGCTGGAGGAGATCTCGCCTGATGAGGCGGCCGAATTGATGCCGCTCATCGATCCCAGGCAGTTCGTCGGCGCGGTGCGCAACAAGGAGGACGGCCATCTCGATCCGTCGGGCGTGACCCACGCGTATGCCAAGGCCGCGCGCAAGCTCGGTGCCGAGGTGGAGCGCTTTACCAAGGTCGAGGACATCGTGCAGCGCACCGACGGGCTGTGGCGCGTCATTACCAACAAGGGCGAGGTGGTGGCCGAGCATGTGGTCAACGCGGGCGGCCTGTGGGCGCGCGAGGTCGGCCGCATGGTCGGGCTGGAGCTGCCGGTGCTGGCGATGGAGCACATGTACCTGATCACCGAGGACATGCCGGAAGTCGCCGCCTGGAACCAGAAGACCGGTACGGAGATCATCCATGCAGTCGATTTCGATGGCGAGCTGTATCTGCGCCAGGAACGCGGCGGCATGCTGATGGGCACTTACGAAAAGGCCAACAAGCCATGGTCCGAGTTCCAAACGCCATGGAATTTCGGCCACGAACTGCTCGAACCCGACATCGACCGCATCGCACCGTCGCTGGAGGTCGGCTTCCGGCATTTCCCGGCGTTCCAGAACACCGGCATCAAGCAAATCATCAACGGACCCTTCACTTTCGCGCCGGACGGCAATCCGCTGGTCGGGCCGGTGCGCGGCCTGCCGGGGTTCTGGGTGGCCTGTGGTGTCATGGCGGGCTTCTCGCAGGGCGGCGGCGTCGGGCTGGCGCTGTCGAACTGGATGATCGAAGGCGATCCCGGTGCCGATATCTGGGCGATGGACGTTTCGCGCTACGGCGACTGGGCCACAATGGGCTACACCAACGCCAAGGTGCGCGAAAACTATTCGCGGCGGTTTTCGATCCGCTTCCCAAACGAGGAATTACCGGCCGGCCGGCCGCTCAAGACGACACCGGTCTACGATCTGTTGTCGGCGAAGGGCTCGCAATGGGGGGTCGCCTATGGGCTGGAGGTGCCGCTGTGGTACGCGCCCGAAGGCGTGAAGGACGAATTCTCCTGGCGCCGCTCGAGTGATTTCGAGCATGTCGCGAAAGAAGTGGAGACGGTTCGGCAAGGCGTTGGTCTGTCGGAAATCTCGTCATTCGCCAAATACAGGGTAACCGGCGAGGGCGCTGCGGCCTGGCTCGACCACTTGCTTGCCTGCAAGCTGCCGAAATCCGGCCGCATGACGCTGGCGCCGATGCTGAAGGAAGACGGCAGGCTGATCGGCGATTTCACGCTGGCCAATCTCGGCAATTCTAAAAGTGACGATTGGTTCCTGGCAGGCAGCGGTGTCGCCGAGCAGTACCATATGCGCTGGTTCGAAGCGCATCTGCCGAAGGACGGCTCTGTCAGCATCGAGGCGCTGGGAGCAAAACTCACCGGCCTGTCGATCGCCGGGCCGAGCGCGCGGAAGCTTCTTGAAAAGGTCACACGATCTGACGTGTCGAATACGGCCTTTCCATTCATGGCCATCACCAGGATGGATATCGGCATGGCGCCGTGCCTGGTCGGGCGCGTCAGCTACACCGGCGACCTCGGCTACGAAATCTGGGTGGCGCCGGAATATCAGCGTGCCGCCTACCAGGCGCTGATGGCGGCGGGGGAGGAATTCAGCATCGGCCTGTTCGGCTCGCGCGCCCTCAATGCGCTGCGGCTCGAGAAGAATTACGGCTCATGGGCGCGCGAATACCGGCCGATCTATGGGCCGCTGGAGGCCGGCCTCGACCGCTTCGTCGCCTACGGCAAGCAGTCCGATTTCATCGGCAAGCAGGCGGCGCTGGCCGAGCGCAAGCAAGGCGGCAGACTGCGGCTGCGGGCCTTTGTCGTCGATGCTGCCGATGCCGACGTCATCGGCGACGAGCCAATCTGGTATGGCGGTGCCGTGCGCGGCTGGGTCACGTCCGGTGGCTACGCCCATCATTCAAAAAAGTCCGTCGCCATCGGCTATGTGCCGAAAGAGATTGCCGACGAAGCCTACGGTTTCGAGATTGAGCTTCTGGGCAAACGCCACGCCGCGCGCATGCAGCCGACCCCGCTGTTCGACGCGAATTTCGAACGGATGAGAGGGTGAGGAACCGGCTCGCACAGCGAATTCGCCGTGCCGGTGGCACGGCGAAAGGTTCCGAACGCCGGGGAGCTGCCGGAGGCAGCGGGCCCACGGCCGGGAGACGGTCAATTACGAAACCCGGCGGTTGTCCAGCGCCAGGGCGCCGGCGCCGGCGAACACCAGATAGAGGAAGATGAAGCAGAACGATATTGCCGCATCGCCGCCGTTGTTGACCGGGAAGAAGTCGCGCGGCATGTGCGCCATGAAATAGGCGATCGCCATCTCGCCGCTGAGAAGGAATGCCACCGGCCTGGTGAAAAGCCCCAATACCAGCAGGATGCCGCCGGCGAATTCCAGGATGGCCGCAGTCAGCGACAGCCCGCTCAGGGTGCCGGCATGGTCGCCGACAGGGAAATTGAAAAGTTTCTGAGTGCCGTGCTCGATGAACTGCAGCGCCGTCATGATGCGCAAGGCGGCAAGAGCGAACGGTTGATATCCGGCCAGGCCTTCGAAAAGCTTCATTTACGACTCCATTTTCACCTCGCCCGGCCATAGGTCATCGCCAAAGGCCGGACCATTCACATGATCCGGCCTGCCATCAACTGTCGGTGAGTGAGTCGTGAGAAGTGCTGCAGCCTTGGGGCCGCACCAAGGCGGCCCCGCAATTGGCGCGGCCTGTTACCGCGTCGGTGCCATTAGCGCGAAATGGGCGCCTTGCGGGTCCGTGCACTGCACGATCCAACTGCCGCCGGGAACCTCCATCGGACCCATGAGGATCTTGCCGCCATTATCGGTGACACGCTTGGCTGCCGCGTCGATGCCGGGCACGTTGAAATAGAACTGCCAGACCGGCGCCGGGATCTGCTCGGGCTTGTTCATTATGCCGCCAACCGGCTCGCCGCCGAAGGCGAAAAGCTGGTAGACGCCCATCGGACCCATATCCATGGCGTCGCCCTTCTCCCAGCCGAACTGGCTGGAATAGAAATCGAACGCCGCCTTCCAGTCTGACGTGTAGAGCTCATGCCAGCCGATGTTGCCGGGTGTCGCCAACGGTAGCGGCGGCTGGTCGGAGCCGCTGGGCTGCAGGAAGTTGAACATCGCGCCTTGCGGGTCGGCAACGACGGCGAAGCGGCCGACGCCAGGAATGTCGTCGGGCTCGCGGTGAACCGCGCCACCAGCCTTCTTGAGGGACGCCGTTGCGGCATCGACGTCCCTGGTGAGGATATAACCGATCCAGGCCGGCGGCATGCCCATCTTGCGCGCGTCCTCGGGCAGCGTCATCAGCCCGCCGACGCCGCGCTCGCCGACATTCATGACGATATAGCGCGGCATGCCCGGGGCCCCTTCGAAAGGCTGCCCCCTCCAGCCCACCACTGAGGTGTAAAACGCCTCGGCGGCGTCGAGATCGGTGGTCATCAGCTCGTACCAGAAGAAGGGCATCGGGGACTGTGGCATTGTCGTGCTCCTTGCGGTTTGTACATCGCTCATGCGCGATCCATTCTAGGACGATCTTCGCGACGAAAATCAGACAGCGGCCAAAAAAGTTATGGCGCACAGCCCGTGGCCTGCGCGCTTTGTGTTTGGAATTTCCTACAGCGGAGGATCTTCGGTCTATACCGCCCGGCTGGAACGCCGGCGGCCTATATCGCTCGTGGCGGCTTAGCCGGCGAGACGTGCATCCGCATGGTTGTTATGCGTTTCTTCCTCGTTCGCGGGGGATGGCATCAAGTGCTCAAGCTTATGCAAGCGCCTAGCGCCGACGAAGCGGCATTTCGGCCTTTCGACAGAGCCATCAGGCAGCTCAAAATATGAGTTTGATTATCATGTTTGTTGAACCGTTCCAGCGGCTTGCGCCGAAAATTGACCAATTGATAAAAAAATAAAACGTGCTAGCCTTCCCCAAAACAAGAACATGGGGAACTGACGATGCCAGAAGGCCAGTTCAAGCAAGGCATTGCCGGCGGGCGACTTTCGCCGGAACAATATGCCGACAATTTTTCCGATCTGCATCCGCCGCTCGATCATCACGAGGCGCTGGTCGAATCCGACCGCTGCTATTTCTGCTACGACGCGCCGTGCATGAATGCGTGCCCGACCTCGATCGACATCCCGCTGTTCATCCGCCAGATCGCGACCGGCAATCCGATCGGCTCGGCCAAGACGATCTTCGACCAGAATATTTTGGGCGGCATGTGCGCCCGCGTCTGCCCGACCGAGACGCTGTGCGAAGAGGTCTGCGTGCGCGAGGTGGCAGAAGGCAAGCCGGTGCAGATTGGTCGCCTTCAGCGCTACGCCACCGATGTCGCGATGGCCGAAAACAAGCAGTTCTACAAGCGCTCCGAACCGACCGGCAAGACGGTCGCCGTGGTCGGCGCCGGACCGGCCGGGCTTGCGGCCGCGCATCGGCTCGCCCGCCACGGCCACGACGTGACCATACTGGAAGCCCGGCCGAAGCCCGGCGGGCTCAATGAATACGGTATCGCGGCCTATAAGAGCGTCGACAATTTCGCTCAGGCCGAAGTCGACTATGTCACGTCGATCGGCGGCATCGACATCCAGAACGGCAAGGCGCTCGGCCGCGATTACCAGCTGTCGGACCTGACCAGGAATTACGATGCGGTGTTCCTCGGCATGGGGCTTGCCGGCGTCAATGCCTTGCGGGCGGACGGCGAGGAGGCGCAAGGCGTCACCAATGCCGTCGAGTTCATTGCCGAGCTTCGTCAGGCCAGTGATCTGGCCAGCCTGCCGGTCGGCCGGCGTGTTGTCGTCATCGGCGGCGGCATGACGGCGATCGACGCGGCGGTGCAATCGAAGCTGCTCGGTGCCGAAGAGGTGACGATCTGCTATCGGCGCGGCCCGGAGCACATGAATGCCTCCGAATTCGAACAGGATCTGGCTGCCGCCAACGGCGTCATCATCCGGCACTGGTTGCAGCCGAAGCGGGTCATTGCCGACGCCGGCAAGGTGTCGGCGATCGAGCTCGAATACACCGCGATCGACGGCGACCGGCTCGTCGGCACCGGCGAGCGGCTGACGCTGACCGCCGACCAGGTGTTCAAGGCGATCGGCCAGAGCTTTGTCCCGGCTGCGCTCAACGGCAGCGGAGCCTTGCTTGCCCTGGAAGCCGGCCGCATCAAGGTCGACGCGGAAGGGCGCACCTCGCTGGCCAATGTCTGGGCTGGCGGCGACTGCATTTTCGGCGGCGACGACCTGACTGTTTCAGCCGTCGCGCAAGGCCGCGATGCGGCGGAGAGCATTCATCGGGCACTGACCTCGAACGGGAGGGCATGAGCATGGCAGACATCCGCAACAATTTCGTCGGCATCAAGTCGCCGAACCCGTTCTGGCTGGCCTCGGCGCCGCCGACCGACAAGGCTTACAACGTCATCCGCGCCTTCAAGGCGGGCTGGGGAGGCGTGGTGTGGAAGACGCTCGGGGAAGAGGGCCCACCGGTGGTCAACGTCAACGGGCCACGCTATGGCGCGATCTGGGGCGCCGACCGTCGTCTGCTCGGCCTCAACAACATCGAGCTGATCACCGATCGCGACCTGCAGGTCAATCTGCGCGAGATCAAGCAGGTCAAGATGGACTGGCCCGACCGGGCAATAGTCGTCTCGCTGATGGTGCCGTGCGAGGAGCATGCCTGGAAGGCGATCCTGCCGGTGGTCGAGGAGACCGGCGCCGACGGCATCGAACTCAATTTCGGCTGCCCGCATGGCATGTCGGAACGCGGCATGGGTTCGGCGGTCGGCCAGGTGCCGGAATACATCGAAATGGTGGTGCGCTGGTGCAAGGCCAACACCCGCATGCCTGTCATCACCAAGCTGACGCCCAACATCACCGACATACGCAAGCCGGCACGCGCTGCCCTTGCCGGCGGCACCGACGCGGTGTCGCTGATCAACACCATCAACTCGATCACCGGCGTCAATCTCGATAGTTTCGCGCCGGAGCCGACGATCGACGGCAAGGGTTCGCATGGCGGCTATTGCGGCCCGGCGGTGAAGCCGATCGCCATGAACATGGTGGCCGAGATCGCGCGCGATCCGGAAACGAAGGGCCTGCCGATCTCCGGCATCGGCGGCATCACCACCTGGCGTGACGCCGCCGAATTCATGGCGCTCGGCGCCGGCAATGTGCAGGTGTGCACGGCGGCGATGACCTATGGCTTCAAGATCGTGCAGGAGATGATCGCCGGCTTGGAAAACTGGATGGACGAGAAGGGCCATGCCTCGCTGGACGACTTCGTCGGCCGCGCCACGCCCAACGTCACCGACTGGCAGTATCTCAACCTCAACTACGTCGCCAAGGCACATATCGACCAGGACGCCTGCATCAAATGCGGCCGCTGCCACATCGCCTGCGAGGACACCTCGCACCAGGCGATCACCAGTATGGTCGACGGCGTCAGGCATTTCGAGGTAATCGAGGCCGAATGTGTCGGCTGCAATCTCTGTGTCAATGTCTGTCCGGTCGAGAATTGCATCACCATGGAGCCGCTGGCGGCCGGCGTGATCGACCAGCGCACCGGCAGGCCGGTGTCGCCGATCTATGCCAACTGGACGACGCATCCGAACAATCCGATGGCCAAGGTGGCGGCGGAGTAGCGAACAGCGCGTTGTGGGAAAGCGGCACCTGCGGGCGCCGCTTTTTTCAAATAGATATTGCGGATGCTTCTTATCCAGGATAACATGTATCCATGAATAGGAGAGCGAAATGAAGCTGGGCGAGGGCGTCGAAGCGGCCATCCACTGCGCCGCCATGCTAGCCGGCATGGAAGGCGCGGCGACTATGCCGGGTGCTGCCATGGCGGAAGCGTTCGGGCTGTCGCCGAGCTATCTGCTTAAGCATCTCAACATGCTGACAACGTCGGGCATTCTGGAATCGGTGCCGGGGCCGTACGGCGGCTACCGGCTGGCGCGGCCGGCGGAACGCATAACGCTGCTCGATATCGTGCTGGCCGTCGAGGGGCGCGAACCGGCCTTCCGCTGCGCCGAAATCCGCCAGCGCGGCCCAGCGAAGCTCGATGCCTCGGTCTATGTCAAACCTTGCGGCATCAACGTAGCCATGCTGAAGGCCGAGCGTGCCTATCGCGCCGCGCTCGCCGACGCCCGGCTGTCCGACATCGTTGCAGAATACACGGCGGACGCCGATCCCCTTTCGATCGCCGCGAACTGCGCCTTCGTCGAACGCCATCAGCGGCCGCAGAAATCAAGTTCAACCAAGCAAGCATGAAAGGCTACAGACGATGAAACAGAGGCTGCAATTTTTCGGCGCGGCGCCGGAGATCATGAAGGCGGTGTCGGCGCTCAACAAGGCAGTCGACGAATGCGGGCTCGAAAAAAGCCTGTTGCATCTGATCAAGCTCAGGGCGTCGCAGATCAACGGCTGCTCGTATTGCGTCGAGATGCACAGCCGCGAAGCGCGCCGCGACGGCGAAAGCGAGCAACGGCTCTATCTCGTCTCCGCCTGGAAGGAATCGCCGCTGTTTTCCGAGCGTGAACGCGCGGCATTCGCCTGGACCGACGCGCTGACCAGGATCGCCGACAACGATATTTCGGACGAACTCTATGCAAGAACGCTCGAGCATTTCTCGGAAGAGGAGCTGGTCAAGCTGTCGGTCGCGCTCGGCATGATAAATACCTGGAACCGGCTTTGCGTTCCGTTCCATGCAATCCATCCGATGCCGGCGGTCAAGGCCGCTTGAGGACAGGCGGGGGGGGGGGGGGGGGGGGGGGCGGCGGTGGGGGGGTGGCGGGGGGGGGGCGGGCGTGGGCGGGCTGTGCGGTCGCGATCTGGGGGTGCGTGTCGCGGGGCGGGCGGCTGGGGTGGGACATGTGAGGGCGTTCCTGCCGATGCG
>NZ_JAMYOQ010000030.1:0-69471 GCF_040319905.1 Mesorhizobium sp. M0833
CCCTGGAAGCTCCGCCAACAGAAAAGGAGGATTTATGCGCCTTTGATATCACTTGACCTGAAACTCGTCATGTGAGCGGCGGATGAACTCGTCGGGGCCAAGCGTCATGAGCTGCTGCCGGTCGGCGCCTTCGCGACGATAGTCCTTGTAGCGGAAGGTGACGCCGCTCTCGTCGAGGCGGATGAGGCGGCTGTTCGAGATCGCGACCCGGTGGGTGTAGCGCGACAGGTAGGCGAGCACCGCTTCCGGGCCGGCGAAGGGCGCCTTGGCGTAGACCACCCAGCGCTTCTTCCGGACCGGCGACAGGTGGCGCAAGAATGCCCGCCGTTCCGCGAAATGAGCAATTGCGCCGAAGAAGGCGAGCCGGCCAGCGTCGTGCAGCGCGACCAACCGGGAGAGGAACAGGCGGCGGAACAGCTTGCCGAGCACGCGCACCGGCAGCAGGAAGGCCGGACGCGACGATATCCACCGGCTAGCGTCCGGCGCGATGCCACCGCCCGGCACGATCATGTGCACGTGCGGATGGTGTGTCATCGCCGAGCCCCATGTGTGGAGCACGGCGGTGATGCCGATGCGCGCGCCGAGATGCTTCGGATCCGCCGCGATCGTCAGCATCGTCTCCGAGGCCGCACGGAACAGCAGGTCGTAGACCACCGCCTTGTTCTGGAACGCGATGTCGGCGACCTCGGCGGGCAGCGTGAAGACAACGTGGAAGTAGCCGACCGGCAGCAGGTCGGCCTCGCGCTCGGCAAGCCATGTCCGCGCCGTGGCGCCCTGGCACTTCGGACAGTGCCGGTTGCGGCAGGAGTTGTAGGCGATGCGCAACTCGCCGCAGTCCTCGCAGGCCTCCACGTGACCGCCAAGGGCTGCGGTGCGGCAGTGCTCGATCGCCGACATGACCTTGAGCTGCTGCAGTGTCAGATGCCCTGCATGGGCGGCCCGGTAGGCCGGCCCGGCAGTGCGGAAGATGTCGGCAACCTCGATCGAGGCGCGCACGCTCAGCCGTCGGGTGAGATCTCTTCCGGCTTGAAGAGGCCAAGCTTGTCGAGCGGGCTCGTGACGGCGCGCACCGTGCGGGTTGCAACCTTGGTGTAGAAGGCGGTGCTATTTAGCTTGGCGTGCCCGAGCAGGACCTGGATGATCCGGATGTCGGTGCCGTCCTCCAGCAGGTGGGTGGCGAAGCTGTGGCGCAGCGTGTGCGGCCCGACCCGCTTGGCGATGTCGGCCGCCTGCGCTGCCTCGACGACCACGCGATAGAGCTGGCGGGTGCTGATGGGCTTCATCGCATGCTGCCCCGGAAACAACCAGCCGTCGCGATGCATCACGCCCTGCTGGCGTCCGACCTTCCACCACTGGCGCAGCAACAAGAGCAGGTCTTGCGACAGCATGGCGTTGCGGTATCGCCCGCCCTTGCCGCGCTCGACGCGCAACAGCATGCGCTCGCTATCGACGTCGGCAACCTTCAGCATCGCCACCTCCGCCACACGCAGGCCCGCGCCATAAGCGACCGACAGCGCGGCCTGGTGCTTGAGGCAGGTGGTGGCGTTGAGCAGCCGGGCGACCTCATCGCGGCTCAGCACCACCGGCAGCTTGCGCGGATGCGCCAGACGAACGAGCTTGCGTGCCAGATCGGGACGATCGACCGTATGCGTGAAGAAGAAGCGCAGCGCCGACACGATGCTGTTCATCGTCGGAACGGGAACACCGTCGTCCTGCTGCTCGATCTGGAACTGGCGCAGGTCGTCGGTGGTCGCTGTGTCTGGTGAACGCCCGAGGAACGTCGCCAAGCGTCCGATGTCGCGGAGATAGTTGCGCTGCGTCTCCTGTGAGAAACGCCGCATGTTCATGTCGTCGATCAGCCGCTGCCGCAGTGGACTGATCGGTGCATCGAGAACAGGATAGGGCATGGTCAGGCTCCTTGTTGAAGAAGCCTGTGATGCTCTGCCGCTGCCGAACCACCCTCAATGCGAGCGCGACGTCCGGCTCGTGATCTCTACCTCACCGCACGCGCCCATCCCGCGCAGCGGGTTCGTTCTCCGGCCCCAATGCGGTCATTCTGGAGCCTGGCTCCGAACGTTCGCAAACGAGGTTAGCTAGAGTGGACTGTATGGCGTCACGGGAGCATACGGAACGATACGGGAAGATTTCTGATTTTTGCCCACGAAAAAGTCAATAAAATCAAAGATTTTAATACGTCCTCCGGGCCCACCATTGGCTTTTGTGGCCGTTGATTTAATTGGATTTTTTGGCCATTTTTGTCCCACCTCTTTCAACCCCCTCAGAAAGTGGGACAATTTTGTTCTCTTTTCGATCGATAACCAGCAGGTATTTCGCCGCTCTCGCTACCTTCCGGCGACGCGCTTTCTTGATGTAGTGGTCGGGCTGCTGGTACGTAGTCCACCCATATATCGCCTTCAGCTGCTCGTGCGTCGCGCCGTTCTCAGCGGCGATCGTCGCGCCGGCCTTGCGAATTCCATGAGCACTGCAGTGCGGCAGCTCAGCTTGATCACACCACTGGCGCATCTTGTTGCCCAGACCGTTCTCCGAGAACGGGCGACCATACTCATTGACCAGGAAGGTCATCTGGTCGGAGGGCGTGTGCTCAAGTTCCGCCTCTAGTTCGGGCAGAAGCGGGAGCTCCACCAACACCGCATCCTTGTTACGACTGGTCTTCCCAGGCTTAATTCTGATCCACTTCTCCCACTGCTCGGTCTCCTCGTTGTAGACGAGCGTGATGTGCTGTCGACCGAAGATCGCGACGTCGGACAACCGCAGGCCAGTAAACATGAAGATCGAGAGCGCACGTCTGGCTGCGGTACCCAGCGGATGCCGCTTCTCATATTGAACGATCTCCGACACGTCCCATGCGTGCCAGCCGTCGCCGCTCTTTAGCCGTCTGATGCCGCGGGCGGGATTGGAGTCGACGCCCGGAATCTCTGTGTCCTTTGCCCACTCAAACATCGCGCTGATGGCTTTTACGATATTGTTTGCCGCGCCAAGGGCGTCGAGCCTGGTGTCCCTGATCTCCTTAACATGAGACCGTTTCATACCGGCGAATGGCAGAGATCCCTTGGTGGGATACTGAGGATCCGGGTCACCTTCGAGGGGATGAGGTAATTCGCATACGCGCTCCAGAATTGCTCGTCGGCGCGCCATAGTGTCTTGGGTGATTTCCGTGCCGCCCCGACGGTAATACTCCTGGCAAAGCCACAGCAACGTGCCTTTCTTCGCTGGCTCGGAAGGCTTGGGGAGGCGCCGGCAAATCTCGGGAAGAGTGCCGGGCCGAACATAAGTGACCTCGGCGCGCGCGCACCGCAGTTCCTCGAGGAACTCGTCGCTGCCGGTCGGTTCACGGAGCCGGACCTTCTTCCGACCCGGTGCGCGAAAATAGTACCGATCATTGCCGTGGCGATCAGTGTCCTTCACTACGCCCTTAAGATCGATTTTCACGGGCTCATCCGTCATGTTCGTGGTTTTCGATCCCAAGGATTGTCTAGTGGCGGCGAATCTTCGTCAAGCTTTGGTGCTCCTCCGATTTGGCGGTGAGGGAGCTTTCGAAAGGCCAATACAAGTTCCTCGACGTCCCAAACAATGCGCCCCTTGCTCGGCATTCGTGGCTGGGGCATCCGGCCGTCCTGGACCATTTCATCAAAGGTCGTTGAGCTTACGCCGATGAACGTCGCAGCCTGCTCGCGATTGATTCCTACCGGCGGGAGCGAGGGCGGCAAGACGCTCGGGGTGCGTAGCATCGGTTTAGCGCGTTGAAAGCGCGTTTTTGACGCCTGCCTGTCTTCCTATGTACCCGTCCGAATATTGCAGACGCTCAATCATGTCCTAGCCCTGTGCTTGCAGGCTCACCCTAGGTCTCCAGACCTCAGGATCGCTCAAGACACCGGACTCTTTTCCAGCCTTTGTGTACGATGATGGGTATCTTAATGCGCTCGAGGCCAAGAACTGAATGGTCGGCGACTTGGAAGGGCAAAATGACCGTGGAACCACGAATCTGAGTCAGAGGCGGAATCCAACTGAGGAAAGTATGGCTGTGTTTTCAGACGGTTATGACTCTCATGCATGCGTAACAACCAACAAGAATACCAACAAAATGTTTCTGTGGTTACTTTCATTCCTCATGGAATGCGCGACTGATTTGGTCCGACAGCGGCTTCACAAAATAAGAAAGCGCCGTACGCTCGCCCGTCTGGATCATCGCTTCGGCCGGCATGCCGGGCACGAGCGTCAGGTCCTTGAGCTTCGTCAGTTCCGCATGCGGAACCGACAGACGCACCAGGTAATACGAAACGCCGTTTTTTTCGTCCGTCGCCAGATCGGCTGCGATCCGGCTGACATATCCGTTCAATACCGGCGTGGTCCTCAGATTGAAGGCTGACATCCGCAGCACGGCCTTGTGACCAAGCTGGATTTGGTCGATGTCCTTCGGGGTGATTCGTGCTTCAAGCGCAAGATCGTCGCCTTCCGGCACGATTAGCATAATCGGATCGGCGGGCGTGATCACTCCTCCGACCGTATGAACTGCGAGTTGTTGAATGGCGCCTGACTGCGGCGCGACAATATCGATCCGTCGCAGTTCCTGTTCAGCCGCCACCTTGCGCTCAACATACTCCCCAACCTGCGCCTGAACCTCTCTGAGCTCCTGGCCGACTTCCGTCTTGAAATCCGGATCGATCTGCAGGATCTGCAGGCGCGTTTCGGCTATGCGGGCTGCCGTCTGTGCCTGATGTGCAATCTTCTCACCGCGTTCGCCGCCGAAAGTGGCAACCTGCGTCTTCAGACTGTTCAAGCGTTGGTCCGAGACAATGCCTTGGTCGCGCAGCCCACTCAGGGCAGCAATTTCCTTTTGGAGGATCTCGGTGCTTTTCTCAGAAGCGATTGCCTGCGCCTTGAGCCCCTCGATCTCGTGCTCATATTGAGTGATGCGTTCCGCTAGCTGCGCCTGCCTTCCGTCGCGGGATTGTCTGCGGAATTCGAACAGCCGCGTCTCGCCATGTACTGCCGAAGCTACGTCCGGAACATCTCTGCGGGCGAGCAGCCAGTCCGGGAAGGCGATCTCCGCCAGATCGTCACGCTCAGCTTCGAGTCGTGCCAGGTTGGCGGCCAGCTCATCGAGCCGCTTGGTGACTACAGCGAGAGTGGCGCGCGTCTGGGTGGCGTCGAGCCGCATGAGGATGTCGCCGGCTTTTACTTTATCACCTTCGCTCACCAGGATTTCTCCCACCACCCCGCCGGTCGGGTGCTGCACCTTCTTCACATAGGAATCGACGACAAAGTGTCCGGACGCGACAACCGCGCCGGAGAGATTCGTGAAGGCCGCCCAGGCTCCGGCTCCTCCCACAAAGATCACGCTCGCCAGCAGGCCCGCCACCAGGTGCCGGCGAATGGACCTGGAAACGTCATTGTTCTGATGAATGCCGGACACCGGGATCCTCCATGTCAGCGCGCTCGTTATCCTGTGTAGACTCGATGGCCTTGACCCCAGCGCCTGATGCCATCGCTGCCCCCTTAAGGACTTTGGAAAGCGCCTCATCACGCGCACCGAATGCTCGCTGCCGTCCACCTTCCATCACCAACACCAAATCCACGGCGCGGATGGCGCTCGGCCGATGGGCAACGACAACCGCAATGCCCTTGCGCTCGCGCACGGAGGCGATCGCCTTGACAACCGCAGCCTCGCCTTCCGCATCGAGATTGGCATTGGGTTCATCCAGCACAACAAGGAAAGGGTCTCGATAAAGAGCACGGGCAAGACCGATACGCTGGCGCTGCCCGGCGGAAAGTGCCGATCCGGCCTCACCAATCGGAGTTTCGTAGCCGTGCTCAAATCGGAGGATCAGTTCGTGCGTGCCCGCTGCTTTCGCCGCGGTGACAATAGCCTCAGGGTCAGGATTATCTTCAAAACGAGCGATGTTTTCGGCAATGGTGCCGTCGAATAGTTCAACACCTTGCGGCAAATAGCCGATATGACGGCCTAGCGCTTCCCGGTCCCATTGATCGAGGCTTGCGCTGTCGATGCGAACCTTTCCGGCGACCGGCGCCCATGCGCCGACGATGGCGCGCGAGAGTGTCGACTTGCCCGAACCCGATGCACCGATGATCCCGAGTGCGCTTCCCGCCTGAACGGCAAACGCAAGGCCGGTCACGGTCGGCTTCCTTTCGCCGGGCGGAACGATTGTCACGCCTTCGAGGCGGAGTTCGCGTTCAGGTGCAGGCATTGGCATAACAGGAGCGGTTTCAGGAACCTTTCCCAAGAGGTCCTCCAGCCGCGCCCAACCCTGGCGCGCCATGAGGAAGGGTTTCCAGCTTGAAATGGCCAGATCGACCGGAGCCAGCGCACGCCCCATCGTGATCGAACTGGCAATCATGACCCCGGCCGTAGTCTCCTGCCTGATGACAAGGTACGCGCCGACGGCAAGAATGGCCGATTGCAGCAGCACGCGCAGCGACTTTGAAATGCCACCCAGCCCACCTGCCACGTCCCCGACTTTCCGGTTGGCGGCCAGATACTTGGCATTGGCCTTGTGCCATCGGGCAGCGATCCGCTTTGCGAGACCGAGAGCTTGCACGACCTCGGCATTGCGGCGCGCTGCTTCCAGTAGACCATTGCGTACCATGTTGTGGTCAATGGTATCGCGTATCGGCCCTTGCGAGAGAGTGTTGGTAAGGAGTGTCAGAGATGTGAGACCGATCGCCCCGATAAGTGCCGTCATGCCGATCCAGAAATGAAAGAGGAAGCAAATGCCAAGATAAAGCAGCATCCATGGCAGATCGAAGAACGCTGTCGGGCCGTTTCCACCTAAGAATCCGCGAACATTGTCGAGATCGCGTAGCGGCTGCAAGCCGTCGCCCGGCATGCGCGTTAAAAGCGGAAGGCGAACGATCGCATCGTGAACGCGTCCGGAAAACTGTTCATCGAAACGCTCGCCAATCCGCAGCAGCACGCGGGCGCGCAAAACATCGAGCAGGCATTGGAACGCATAAAGCCCTGCAGCAAGCACGACGAGCCCCACTAGCGTCGATACGCTGCCACTTGCCAGAACGCGGTCGTAGACCTGAAGCATGAACAGCGGCGAGATCAGCGCAAGCACGTTGACCACGCCGCTGATCAACAGAATTCCCCAAATAGCGGAAGTCAGAGGGAAAGGTCTCAAAGCTGAATCCTTCAAGGAATGGTTACTCACGTAGGTCTCCGTGAGGATCTGGCGACCCAGCTCCCCATATTGCTCCCCGAGCGGCGACCGACTGCATCCGCTCGCTGATTCAGGATCAGTGCTCCCGCCGAATATGTTTGGTTTGGCATCTAATGGAGCGGGTCAACAACAACACCGTCCGGCTGAAGGTTTGGAAGGGCAACGTCATCGTGGCCGGCCGCAAGGGCCCGAACAGGCTTCCGCCTCCACGCCTTCAGGGAGATTTCGGTGTACGACCAGCGCGACGTGCAGGGCTTCGTCAAGCTGTACACGCTGCGACTGCTCCCGGGCGCCCCGGCCCATCGCAAGTAGCGGAAACGGAAAGCGCCCGCCCCCGGGGGGCGGGGCGCTGTTCCGTATGGGTTTTCTGGATCAAACGAAGGTGAAGTCCGACGCGGTCAGGCCTAGGTCGGCCACGGTGACCACACCGCCCAGGTGGACGAATTCATGCGCGCTGTTGTCGGCGGTGACATAGGCCAGAGTTGCGACTCTGTCGGTGTAGCTGCTTTGGTAGACAATGATGTCGCCGGCGTGCTCGCCGGAGATCGCACTCGCGGCTTCAGAAGCAGAGTTGAAAGATTCGCCAGTGATTACCACGACGTGTTCGCCGTTCGCACCCGAGGCCGCACCACTGTAGAAGCTGCTCACCGGGTAGCCGGACTGTATGCTGGCGTTGTTGACGAAGTTCGCGCCAAAACCGTCATTGTAGAGGCCCACCGCATCGAAGGCGAACTTGTCCTCCGCCGGGTTGAAATCGGTGATAGTGGTAATGTCCGACTTCGACCCGACAACCCCAGGCACCGGATTGTGGAACTGGAACACGAACGTGTCACTGTCGGTGCCCCCGGTCAACGTGTCCTGGCCGTCACCCACGTAGAGGACATCCTGGCCGGGACCGCCGCTGAGCCTGTCATTGTCCTCACCGGAGACGCGCGGGTTGAAGCGGCCGTTGTCGCCGGAGAGATCGTCCCAGCCGTCTCCGCCGAAGATGCGGTCGTTACCCTTGCCGCCGATGAGTCGGTCACTGTCCGGGCCACCCGAGATCTCGTCGTTGCCGCCACGACCGTCAATCCAGTCACCGCCCTGGAAACCCTCCATCCAATCGTCAAGCTCGGTGCCGATGAGTGTTTCGGCACCCGGGCCACCCTCGATAATCTTTGCCATCGAAAATACTCCTAATGATGCACCCTGCCTGACGCGTTCATATTGCTCATCGGATAATTAGAGAAATCGATTGCTTGGATAGACACACATTTACGAAATGGATGCATTCACGTTCACTTCGCCCTTCTGCTGAGCAGTTGCGGGCTCGCTGGCGGCGGGGACGCTGGTCGCCCAAGCAATCGATGAAGATTCGACACTCAAACCGGGACCAGGACGAACTTCGTAACGGGGCCGTCCTGGTTGGGCCCCAAACTTCTCTCTGTTTGCTCGACGCCGGCATACCCGCACCGTGAGCGCTGGACGAGGACAAGTTCCGCTGGCGGAGAACGGCGTGATCGGCTTGCCGCGCCGAAACTGATGGCGCTCGTCGAAGGCATGGACTGGACACGCGTTCGAGCCGAACGGCGACGGCGTCCGGCCGGAAGGCGGTGGCGAAGTGACTCAGGCGCAAAAGGCGGGCTTCAGGCCGTGCACAATAAGCTTCTGTCGGCGTCATGACGAGAAGCGCTTCGGCCCGTCCCCACGAAATCGATACGCTCAAGGCGATGTTCGTCGCCATGGCGGCGGAGAAGGCCGAACTGCAACAACTCCGGAGCGAAACACTCAAGGCCGAGATCGTCCGGATGGCGACACTCAACGAGCCTGCCCAGGAGCGGATCGCCGACCTTCATGGGATCGTCAAGCAGCTGGAGCGCGCCGCTTCGGTCGCAGCTCCGAGAAGCTCGAACGTGACCAGCAGGCCTTCGCCTTCGACGAAATCCAGACCGGGCTCGGCGCGATTGAGTCCGAGCTCGAGGCCGCAAGACCGACAGGCGAGCCGCGACGTGCTGCGCGACCGCACAAGGCGTTCCCGGCGCATCTGGAGCGGGTCGAGATCGTCATCCAGCCCGAGCCATGGGGGAAGAAGCGCTCCCGCAGCCAATCGTCCAGTCCGTCAAACGCGGTCGGCCGCACAGGCTTGCGAAACGGAACAGTCCCGCCCTCGCTTAGATACCGAGGCACCGTGTTGCGAGCGCACCCGAATTCATTCGCCCGTCGGTTCCCCAGCCAAGCTCATGCAGCGGCAGCATCGCTGCCACCTCTTCAGGCTGAAGGATCTGCTCTCCCTGCATCGTTCTCGACAATGCAGGAATCGCCCAATCCCAATCGCCATCCATGCCTCCTCTCATAACCGAGGGGTCGTCGGCCGACAACTGAGACGTCCGGTGCTCTTAGGCGGGGTAATCATACGAGATGCCTCCTGCAACATCATTTCCCGCATCCATAGGCTTGCCGGATCATTATTGTGAAGCGCAGGCCATTGGACGGCCTCCGTGAATGCGGCAGGAAGTGGCGGCGGAAGTTCGACAATCCGCAGGGGTGTTAATTTTGCGAAATGCTGCGCCAGCCGTAAGGGCATTGTCCCAATGCGGTTGGTGCCTGATAGAAGGGGCGGGATCATGCTAAAGCCCTGTACGACGACCTCGATACGTCTCTCGAAACCGTTCTCGAGCAAATACCATTCCTCGATGGAGGGCTGCCGGGTGTCCCCGAATTTAAGCACAACCTGCCCCATCGACAAGTATCGGTCGAATGTAAGTGGCTCTGACAGCTGCTTGTTCGTGCCGCAGCCTACGCATACGAGCATATCTTCGAACAGGGCTGCGCGAGGATGTTTCGACATGAACACTTCCGGCATAATCAGAAAATCAACGTCGCCGCGCCGGAGAAGCTCCTCGGGGTCGTCGGAAATAAGCAGACATTCGAAGCGGACGGCGGGAGCTTCCCGCGCAGCACGCTTTACGATCTTCTTAAAAAATACGAGCGTGAGGTAATCGGAAAGGATGATGCGGAAGCGACGATCCGATCGGGCCGGGTTAAAGGCGTCCCAGGAAATAATCGACAGCTGGATGTGCAGCAATGCCTCCCGGACTGCTGTGGCGAGCCCCTCCGCGCGCGGTGTCAAAATGAGTTCGCGGCCGTTCATCGTAAATAGCTCATCGCTGAAATAGGCGCGTAACCGACCGACGGCGGCGCTCATGGCCGGCTGACTCAGGTTAATACTGCGGGCCGCGGCGGTGACTTTACGCTCCCTGATCAAAGCGTCCAGCACAACGAGGAGATTTAGATCGAGTCCCTTAAAACGCATGTATTGACCTATCCGACGCGTGGATGGGTATCGCCCAAAGAAACAATTTTACGAATGGTGAGTAGCGTCAACGCATCAGCCGACGACGAAATAGAGCAACCGATAGGAAGAACGGCAAAACCGTGTATATGCAAAGCGCGCCGATATGCAGGCCCATGCTGCCGGCCGGACGGCCAAGCATCGCCGGACGAATGAGGTCAATTGCATGTGCGAGCGGCAACAAGGAGGCGACGTCCTGAAAAGCGCCGGGCAATTGGTTGACCGGAAACATCGCGCCGCAAAGGAACAGCATGGGTGTTATAACAAGCGTATTATAAAATATGAAATATTCATAACTGGGCGCAAGCGCCGTGACGACCATCGCTAGACTCGCGAAGGCGAGGCCACTGAGAGCGATGACTGGCAGCAAGCAGAGGATGGATGGCCACGATGCGTAGCCGAGCGTGGTGGCAACAATAGTGATTGCTGTGCCCGCCATCAGGGCCTTGGTGGCTGCCCACGCCAATTCGCCGAGTAAGATATCGCCGAGCGTCAGCTGAGTGCATAGCATTGCTTCCCAGGTGCGCTGGTGGTCCATGCGGCCGAAACTCCCGTAAACCGTTTCAGCGGTCGCCGATGCCATCGCGCTTGTGGCAACCATGCCAGCCGCGAGAAACGCAATGTACGAAGTGCCATCAACAGGACCTATCATTGTTCCGATGCCAAAGCCGAGACCGAACAGATAGATCATCGGATCGGCGAGGTTGCCGAGAACCGATGCAAGCCCGATTTTCTTCCATCCAAGATAGTTGCGGCGCCAAACCGCGACCCAATTCCACGCATTGGCGGGCATGCCCGCCGCATAACGTTCGCCCATTGTTCAGTCCTCCATCTCGCGCCCGGTTAGCCGCAAGAACACATCCTCGAGATTGGGGGGACGCTGCAGAAGGCGCAGACCCGCGCGCCCGCGTAGCTGCACCAGCACCTGCTCCGGATCGGGTGCATAGCAAAAAAGCGTCTCACCGCTCACCTCGATGCGCTGTGCGTACGGCCGGATCAGCGCACCCAGTTCATGCGGATTGCCGCCGTAGACCTCGACCACGTCACAGCCGATCTGCTCGTCAATGAGTGCGGACGGGCGGCCTTCGGCGATCTTGCGCCCCTCCTCCATAACGCACAGCCGATCGCACAGCCGCTCGGCCTCTTCCATGAAATGGGTAGTCAAAAGAATAGTCTTGCCCCGCGCCAGCAGCGATCGCAGCCGTTCCCAGATCAGGTGGCGGGCCTGCGGATCGAGGCCGGTGGTCGGCTCGTCCATCACCAGCAAGTGCGGGTCATTGATCAGCGCACGCGCGAGCGTCAGGCGCCGCTTCATGCCGCCGGACAGTTCGGCGACGCGCGCATCCGCTTTGTTCTCGAGGCGGGCGAACTCAAGCAGCGACGGTATAACCGCTTCGATCTGGCGTCTGCTCATCCGGAAGTAGCGCCCGAACACCAACAGGTTCTCGCGTACAGTGAACGCGGTATCAAGATTGTCGAACTGCGGGACCACGCCGATGCGCATACGTGCCAAACGCGCGCGCGCCGGCACTGGAGCGCCGAGCACAGTAATCTTCCCCGCATCAGGCGATGTCATGCCGAGGACCATACGCGCAATCGTGCTTTTGCCCGCACCGTTCGGTCCCAAGAGCCCGAAGCATTCCCCCGCTGCAACGCGGAACGACAGTCTGTCGACAACGAGCTTGTCATAAGTTTTGCTTACGTCAGTAAGATCGATCGCTACCATGGACATGGGTTCATTTTACCGAGAGGGTCGCCAAGACTGGCGGTTGCTTGGTTGCCTGCCGGACCTGAAACTGTGACTCGTCTTCGCCATCCCAGCCGTCGATAACGAACTGATCGACATCACAAGGATTTAGCCCCTGTTCCGCCAAAGCGGCGACAATTGCGTCGAGATTATCGATGGTTTGGTAACGCGGATTGTTGTGCCGCTTTTCCTGCTCAACGCAGAAGACGAGCCGTCCATCCTCGACAAGGGCGATCGCCCCGTCATGGGTCAGCTTGATACCACAGATGCGCATAGTGTCTCCACGTTAACGGCGATAAATTCGATTCATCAGGAAGCGGAAAGCGGGTTCCGGAAACGGACGAGCAAGCAGTGTTCGTTAGCCGACTCGCCCCGACACTCAAGACGCTCTACCTCGATCAACGTTTCGTTCAGCATGGCGATGACCGGCTCAGCACCAGCTGCATGACCCCAGCGACGGCAATTAGCATCCCTTGCCGATCCGAAGATCAGATACCCGCCTGGCGCAAGCACCCGCACCAGGTTTTTGACGGCCGCGCACATCTCGGCTATGTCTTCGAGGTAGTAGAGGACCTCTGCCACAACGATCAGGTCAAACAACTGGTCGGTCGAAAACTGTTGAACATCGGAGAGCATCCAGTTGATGCTCGGCGACTCCTTCATCCGTTGACGTGCTCGAGCAATCGCTTGCGCCCTGACATCGATGACGGTGAGCCCTTGGCAGCAGGGGGCTAGTTTCTCCGTGAATGCGCCGGCAGCGCACCCGACTTCGAGGGCATTTGTGATGGAGCCTTGGGCAAGCGCCATCCGGAGCATTTGCGTGTGGCGCTCCCGCTCGAACGGATTGCCGTCGAGGCGCCACGGATCGTCTGCGGCCAATTCCCGATCGAGCAACTGATGATTCATGTTCTGGGTCAAACTCGTCCACCTCTCGTCCACCTAGGTCGCCGCAGATGTTGCTCGACAGCGCTAATCCCGAAGGATCCGCGCAAGATTGAGCCTGCGAAGCGGAGCCGCATGCGGTGAGAATTCTGCCCTGCTTGATCCAGCGATCGGAGTTTGGGTGGGGGCCTGTTTTCCCCCAGTGTTCGATGTAGCGACAGCAGAGCTTCGCGACAGCCAATCGCTATTGCTCAATGTACACAGCGCGTAGGCCTTCAAGGGAAGTAAGAGAAAGATGTTGATGAACGTGTGCAGGGAAAAGCCCAGAAATCGAAACTGTCGAGCACGAAATGCTACCACGCTGCATCGGAGCATGGTCATGGACACAATCATCAGTCCTGTCCACCAAGGCACAGTGCCTGTCAGTGCGAAATGTGCGAGGCCCGTTAGTACCGATAGGGCGAGGAGTAGCGGCCCGAGATTCTGTCCGACCACGTCCAACGTGAGATAGCTATTGAGGCCGGGCAGCAAGCGCAGCCCAAGCAGCGTGTCCCGGAATGTGCTTCGTGCCCAACGGAGTTGTTGGCGCAGATACGGTCCGAGTCTGTTCGGAACGACTGTGGCCGCGATGGCGCCCGGAACGTACTCGGTTCGAAAGCCTGCTTTCAGCATGAGGATAGTGAGATGGCGATCCTCCCCGAAGTCGCTTGGCTTGCCCCGAAAAAATTGCGACTCGTACTGGTCCAGTAACAAAAGGAGCGCAGACCGGCGGTACATGGCACATGGGCCGCAACAGCACATAACGGCACCGAAGCGAGCCTGTGCCGCGCGCTCCTCGTTGCAAGCCAGCCAGTACTCCATGTCTATCAGCCTTGTCAGCCAGCTCTCGCTCCGGTTACTGGCAATCAACTGACCCATGACTGCGCCGACCGCTGGATCTCGCATCTTCGGTACAAGCTTGGTGATGACGTCGGGCGCGAGTATCGTGTCTGAATCAACGTTAAGCACCAAATCCCCGGATGAGCGGCGTATCGCGGCGATCTGCGCCTTGCGCTTTCCAACATTCTCGGGAAGCAAAATGATGTCGAACCTAGGGTCGCGCGCGTAGGTTTCGTGGACAGTTCCTACGGCTTCGCGATTTCCAGAACCGTCATCAACCACATAGACCCGAAGTCTTCCGGCGTATTCTTGGTCTGCAATGGACGCCAGGCACTCTGAAAGCGTGCGCGGATCCTCGTTGAAGCAGGGGACGATGACATCCACGCTGGGCAGTTGATCGGAGCCGACGAGATCCTCCAACGCCGATGAGTCGTTTGTCGGCAGAGCATAAATCCCCTGCATGCTCTTATAAGCAGTCGAGAGCAGTGCATAAAGCGAAATGGCCACAGTGCTGGTTGTACCAAGAAGAGTCATGGGATCTCGTTTGTTCAGTGATGTTGAGGAAGTGAGCGGATTACAAATCCGCGCTCATGAAGTGCTGGAATCAGCCGGGACAGCGCCGTGACCGTCTGGTCGCGCAGACCGGCGTGAGCGCCCTGGCTCAACTCGCCGGGAGGGCATCCGTCGTGCAAGAGTACGATTGCGCCCGGCCGGACAGAGGCGAGCACGGTACCGATAATCGCGTCGGCCCCAGGGCGAGACCAATCTCGAGGGTCGACGGACCAATGGAGGGCCGTCAGCCCGGCGATCTGTGACGCTGTGAAGACTTCTTCGCTCCAGGCCCCGTAGGGCGCGCGAATATAGCGCACCGAGGCCTGAGGGCACGCCCTCATGATGGCGCCGTTCGCTTCAAAGATCTCACGTTGCACTTCGCCGAAGCCGCATTTGTACAGATCCGGATGAGTCATCGTGTGGTTGCCTAGCTCGTGCCCTTCTGCAAACATTCGTTGGATTAGATCCGGGTGCTCTAAGGCGTAGGCGCCGATGACGAAGAAAGTCGCCGGCACCCGCTGCTCTGCCAACACATCCAGAATCTCCGGTGTGAAAAGTGGATTGGGACCGTCGTCAAACGTCAGATAAACGCTGCGACGGCCGGTGCCGTCAGAGCACTCACGGCGCACTTCGTACAAGCAATCGGGACGGCTCATAGCTCTGGTCCGTTCCGATCGATCATCGTGCCCGTGGGCCATTCGCTGATCGGCCGTCCAACTGGCAGAACAATGGTGAGTGCGTCATCGATGCGTGTGGGCGGCAGGTCGAGGCGCGCCTCTGGTCGGGTGGAGCGCACGCGAATTCCCGACAAAACGGCCATAGGGCTGTATCGCCGCCCGAACCTCTCAACATGATTCCGCAGCGCGTCCCGGACGGTTCCGAAAGCGAATGGAACGCCAAGCTCCTGCAGTATTGGAAGCATGACATGGATTGAATGGGCGATTCCGAGACCCTCAAGATCCGGACGTACCCCGTACAGGCCCAGCTCAGCCACCAACAGATCGACCGCGTCAACCTTGATGAAACGGCGCAGTATGCCCATGTGAGCCGCTACACCGCTCGAATCATAGGCGATTGCGCGGAGTTCAGGCCTGGCTCCGGCCCAGCTTCGACTACCTTCGAACGGTTCTGCGTTGGACGCCCCAGTCGGCCCGTAGGTATTACGAAAGAACTGGGCGAGCTCGACGTGGTCCGAGAGCTGCAACTCGTTTTCCCAGCACAATTTCCACTGCACCTGAGGGCGCATTCAGGACCTCTCTTCAAAATAGTTTCTTGCGGGCCGCATTACCCGGCCAAAGCGGCGGCGTTGTTGGCTGCACTCAACCGTTGTCGTTAGCGACGGTGAGCCAGCCGGTGGGGCTCGCCAATGAGCTCTCTCGATGTTCCCGCCCGTGTGGCGGCGCCGTCGATTTGAGCTTGACGTCGGTCATTTACGTTCCTCTAATGCATGGTTCGTAAATTCGTAAAATTGATTGTTTAGATGATGCCCATCCACACGCTGGATAGATCAGGATATGCGGTTTAAGGGGCTGGATCTGAATCTCCTCGTTGTGCTGGACGCTCTGATCAGGGAGCGTAAAGTCACTGCCGCGGCCAACAGTATTAACCTGAGCCAGCCGGCCATGAGCGCCGCCGTCGCTCGGTTACGCGCCTACTTCAGCAATGAGCTATTTACGATGAACGGCCGCGAGCTCATTTTGACACCGCGCGCGGAGGGGCTTGCCCCAGCAGTCCGGGACGCATTGCTGCACATCCAGCTATCGATTATTTCCTCCGACGCCTTTAACCCAGCCCAATCGGATCGTCTCTTCCGAATCATGCTTTCCGATTACCTCACGCTCGTGCTTTTTAAGAGGATCGTAGAGCGTACTGCGCGGGAAGCTCCCGCCGTCCGCTTCGAATGTCTGCCTATTTGCGACGACCCCGAGGAGCTTCTCCGGCGCGGCGACGTTGATTTTCTGATTATGCCGGAAGTGTTCATGTCGAAACATCCTCGCGCAGCCCTGTTCGAAGATATGCTCGTATGCGTAGGCTGCGGCACGAACAAGCAGCTGTCAGAGCCACTTACATTCGAGCGATACTTGTCGATGGGGCATGTCGTGCTCAAATTCAGGCACACCCGGCAGCCCACCATGGAGGAGTGGTATTTGCTCGAGCACGGTTTCGAGAGACGTATCGAGGTCGTCGTACAGGGCTTTAGCCTGATCGCGCCCGTCCTATCAGGCACCAACCGCATCGGGACCATGCCCTTACGGCTGGCGCAGCATTTCGCAAAAACAACACCCCTGCGGATTGTCGGACTTCCGCCGCCACTTCCTCATCCCGCATTCACGGAGGCCGTCCAATGGCCTGCGCTGCACAATACTGATCCGGCAAGCCTGTGGATGCGGGAAATGATGTTGCAGGAGGCATCTCGCCTGGCGCCTTTGCTTGAAAGCTATTGAGCGTCTCGGGCTTCCTGGAGGCGGTCGCGATCGCGTAGGAGCGGTTGCCATTCGGGCGTCAGGCCTTTGGCTCGGCAGAGCGGCGCAGTTCCTTGCTGAGTACGAGGGCCAGGAACGAGCAGAACACATGCCCGGGTTGGTGCTGAGTTGACTGCCGCCTCCGATTTCGCGTGCGAAGTCCCAGAAGATGTTTAGCCCCACTCAAATGCCAACTTTGCCGGCCCTGCCGCGGCTTTTCACGCGCGGCCAGGCGAGGAGATGCCGGTCGACGAGGTCAATCCCAATGGACTGTGCCGGCCTCGGTCGGCTACTGGCGTGAGGCATCCTTGACGACACCGCCCTGCACCGACAACGTCGAGATGTTGGCAATGAAGCCGGTCGCGATTGACGCTGCGAATGTAGGGAATTTACCTCGCGCTTCCGCCCGAACGCGTGGCCGATCCGTTCACCCAGTTGGCGCTTTCATCCTGGGCCGCGGCTGAGGCCTGTAGGGTGCGGCTACCCCGCATGGATCGGATCATCAATCAACTGTCTCTCATTTATGAAAGGAAACTCCCCGCTTACGATAGAATCCATCAACTTCATATATTTTCCGGCAGATGGATGTCGAACGGCAGAAATGTCTGTCCTGGTGTTTCAGCAGTGCCGGTCTCGATAGCCCGCGTCATCAGCGTTATCAGCTCCTGGGAAAGCCGGCGCATTGGCGTGGCGACCGCCATCGTGATGATGTTATCTGCGAGTGCCGCCCGAGATTCCGGCGTGATTTCATTCACGATCGCGACGAGATCGCGACTTTTACCCTCTTCCCGGACCGCGGAGATGGCGCCCTCCATGCCGCCGCCGGCGACATAGAAGCCGACGAGCTCGGGTTCCCGCTGCATGAGATCAAGCGTTGCCTCATAGGTGACCTGCCGTTTCTCCAGGTTCACAAGCGGATCGAGCACCTCGAACGTCGGCGCGTTCTCACGGCAATAGGAGCGAAAGCCGACGTCACGCAGCTCGTGCCCCTGGAAACGATGGCTGCCGACAAACACCGCCACCTTGCCGGGCCGTTTTGCGACCTTGGACACCATCCAAGCGGCCGTGCGCCCCACCTTGCGGTTGTTGAGGCCGATATAGCCCTGTCGCACGCCGGCGGCGAAGTCGGAAAGCAGCGAGAAAACCGGAATGCCTTTGGCCTTGAGGTCCTCAACCGCTGCTGTAATTTTCGGGTGGTCCGGTGCCACCATCGCGATCGCATGGCAGCGTGCGCCCAAATCCTTGAGCGGTGCGATTAGGTCGCTCGGCATATGTGACGGGGCGAATTGGATGAGCGGAATGCCGTGGAAGGACTGGGCCAAATTGACCGACGCTTCGACCTCGCGCGCAAAGTCTTGGTAGAAATGCTGGGCCGGTTTTCTCAAGATGAAGCCCAGACGGTAGCACGGTAGGTCTCGCCGCAAGCGCTGCTTGATGAGCCCGGCAGCATGATAGCCGATCGCGTGGGCGGCGTCGTGGACCCGCCGCGCGGTCTCCTCGCGCACCGGATGGCGGGCGTTCAGAACCCGATCGACCGTTGCTACGCTGACTCGGGCTTCGCGGGCGAGATCGGCAATTGTGGGGCGCTTGGTCATGGGTCCTATTCTGATTGGTTTTTGACGCAGGCTGGCTCTCTGTCACCTAGCGCGATTCGACAATGGTTTCGGGTGGGCAAAGTGAAGACGCCCGCATACTGAATGATCGACAGCGTATTGGACTACTCCAGACGTAGACCGGCCGGGTATAACGGAAGGTTCATTCGCTTAGGGCGGCGACGATTTGCACTCACACATTTAGCGCTTCTGATACATGGTCCGTGAGGCGCCGTTTAGAGCCTGCGAGTCGATCGTTCAGGTCATGTGACCAGCTTGGCGAAACCGGTCGCGGTGCGTCGCCCTTACTCGGCGGAGGATAGCCGGTTTGATGCCTCGGCAAGCTGATGACCGCAGAAGGCGGCTTTCATCTGCGCTCGGTCCAATTCTCCTTCCCAGCGGGCAACGACGAGGGATGCCACTGCGTTGCCGACGCAATTCGTCAGCGCCCGGCATTCGGACATGAAGCGGTCGATGCCGAGTATCAGTGCCATCCCAGCAACGGGAACACTCGGAACTACGGCGAGCGTAGCAGCCAGGGTGATGAAGCCCGCACCTGTTACACCTGCAGCGCCCTTGGAGGAAAGCATCGCAACGAGCAGCAGCAGCACCTGATCGCCGATTGACAGATCCGTGTTCGTCGCCTGCGCGATGAAGAGGGCCGCCAGGGTCATGTAGATATTCGTGCCGTCCAGATTGAACGAATATCCGGCCGGGATGACGAGACCCACAACCGAACGCCTGGCGCCCGCCTTCTCCATCTTCTGCATGAGCGAGGGGAGCGCGGCCTCCGAGGAGGACGTTGCGAGGACAAGCAGCAGCTCTTCCTTGATGTAGCGAATGAGAGAACAGATCGAAAAGCCGTTGTAGCGGCAGACCGCGCCGAGAACCCCGAACACGAAGAGAAAGGCGGTGAAATAAAACGTCGCGACCAGCATCGCGAGGTTGACGACCGAACCGATGCCATATCTACCGATGGTGAAGGCCATTGCGCCGAAGGCGCCGATCGGCGCGGCTTTCATGAGAATGCCGACGAGCTTGAAGACAGGCGCGATGAGCGCCTGTAGGAAGGAAACGACAGGCTTGCCCGTCTCTCCGGCCATCGCGAGCGCCATGCCGAACAGAACCGAGAAGAACAGCACCTGCAGGATGTCGCCTTCCGCGAAGGCACCGACAATCGTTGGCGGGATGATGTTCATCAGGAAGCCGGTGACCGACTGCTCGTGGGCCTTTGCGGCATAGGTATTCACGGCCTGGACATCGAGCGAGGCCGGATCGATGTTGAGGCCGGCGCCAGGCTGGACGACATTGGCGACGATCAGGCCGACGATCAGCGCCAGCGTCGAGAAGGTGAGGAAATAGACCATTGCCTTGCCGGCGACCCGGCCGACCTTGTGAAGATCGTTCATGCCGGCAATGCCGGTCGCAATTGTCAGGAAGATGACAGGCGCGATGATCATCTTGACCAGCTTGATGAAGGCATCGCCCAGCGGCTTCAGGCTCTCGCCGGTCCCCGGATAGAAATAGCCAATTGCGACGCCTAGGGCGATGGCGGCAAGCACCTGCGCGTAAAGCTTGGCATAGAAGGGTTTGCGGGGCGCGGGACTCGCGCCGCGGACTTGTGCAGCTGACACTGTTTCTCTCTCCCTGACCGGATCGAGGTGGCGTGACTTCTCCCGGGCTTCTCCCTATCGCGGCGCTCCGGTCGAACGCTGCACCAACGCCGCCGCAATACCCATGCCAAATGGATCCGCATGACCTGAACTGACGTTGGGCTCGCCAATGATGGGATGAATGCGGTGGCACAAGACGGGAATGACAAGGCCGCCGTCCAGCACGCGCTTGATGTTCTCCGGCAGATTGCCGGTCGATCTCTCTGGCTTGCGGTTTTGCTGCACATCGTGGTGGGCTCCTCGGTTTGCCGACTTTGGGAAGGGCCGCATCGCTGGCACCAGAGCGGAGAATTGCCGTGTTCTTTGCCGCGCTGCCGCTGCAGCGACAGCTTGAAAGCGACGTCGAGACGTAGGGATTGACGCCGCTGGTGCTGACCGCGACGATGCGGTTCAGAAGTTCCGAGCACCGCCGAGAAAGCCGCGCTCGACCGCCAGCTTCGCGCCTTCACATGCGACGCCGCCGCCTTATCTGCGTCATCAATCGAGGAAATGGCGGTTGCCGCGACCGACCAGTGTCGTCGGCAGTGATTATCGCTCCCGCCCCTGGTTGGCAGGCGCTGGTGAATGGCACGGCCCGGCAATTTAAACTCGGCGCGGTCAGCCGCTCGGGCACCGCATCGCCGGCGCCGTATTTCTGTCGTTCAACATCGTCGACAAAAAATTAGAACTGATGAATTCTATCATAGGCCGCGAGGTTTCCTTTCACGAATGAAAGAAAGCTCGATTGACTATCCCGCCTCGCTCCAGTCTTTTGAAAATCAACGTGTGGTTGCCCCCGTGCAAGCCGAGAACGTGGCCAAGCTTCGTGGAGGGAGAGCCAAGCGATGCGTCAGGGGTCGACCCGCTTTGTACTCGACCACACGGCGGTGGCACGAGTTCACGTCAGAGCATTTTCGCGCTTGCCCGCGATGTCGCGGGCGCACATGCCGCCGGCATGCATTTCATGGCGCGAGATCGAGGATCACATGCACCACAACATTCCCAAATCAGAACAAAATGCCAGCGAGTGCCGCATTTCGCTTCCGGATGCGAAAAGGGCTTACCCAAAGTCCGAGACGAACACCGCGGTCCCTTTTGTGCCATCGCACGAGCACGCGCTTACCGGCATCTTCGAAATATCGAAAGTACTCACCGACCCCGCCCGGCTCGAAGTCACGTTGGCCAAGGTCGTCGATCTCCTGCCCTCGTTTGTGCAGATGCGGCACGGCATCATCGCTCTCTTCGACGCTGAGGGCACACTGGACATCACCGTAGTCACCGGCTGCGACGAGAACAGCGATGAGCGCTCGCGGATGCGTCTGCCGCGCAAGGCAATCGATCGGATTGTGACGACGGACACGCCGCTCGTCGCCGAGAACATAGCGGTGCATTCGGCCTTCACTGCCGCTGACATAGAGGTGCTTGGGGCCTCCGACCCCGTGTCCTTCATCGGCGTTCCCATTCGTGTTGATGGGAACGCCGTAGGCACGCTGACTATCGACCGCGCCTTGGACAGCAGGTCAACGTATCGGCTCGATTATGATGTCCGGCTGCTCACCATGATCGCCAACATGGTGGGACAGACAGTCAAGTTGCACCGCTTCTCCGCGGGCGACCGCGAACGACCGACAGAGGTGGAAGATCGGCTGCAAACGCAATTCTCTGACGTCAAGCACCCTGCACCGCAGCGCAAGAAGGTTCACGTCAAGGGAATGATTGGCGATAGTCCGGCGCTAAGCGCGCTGCTCGAGAAGATCGCAGTGGTAGCTAAGGCAAAGACCACGGTTCTGTTGCGAGGCGAATCCGGTACCGGGAAGGAGCTGGTCGCCAAGGCAATTCACGAGTTGTCGCCGCGCGCCAAGCGGCCCTTCATCAAACTCAATTGTGCAGCGCTGCCAGAGACAGTCCTGGAATCCGAATTGTTCGGTCATGAGAAGGGTGCCTTCACAAGCGCGTTCAATTCCCGCAAGGGTCGCTTTGAGCTCGCCGACAAGGGGACGTTGTTTCTGGATGAGATCGGCGAGATCTCGGCCTCCTTCCAGGCAAAGCTACTGCGCGTGCTGCAGGAGCAGGAGTTTGAGCGCGTCGGCAGCAACCAGACCATCAAGGTCGACGTTCGCGTGATTGCCGCCACGAACAGGAACCTTGAAGAGGCGGTTGCAAGGAATGAGTTCCGCGCCGACCTATATTATCGCATCAACGTGGTTCCCTTGCTGGTGCCGGCGTTACGCCAAAGGCGCAGCGATATTCCGCTCCTCGCAGCTGAGTTTCTCAAGAATTTCAACGATGAGAACGGCCGTACGCTGACCTTCGATGCGCGTGCGATTGAAGTACTGATGAAATGTGAATTTCCCGGCAACATTCGCGAGCTTGAAAATTGCGTGCACCGGACAGCGATCCTGGCGGAGGGACGATCAATCGGGAGAAACGACTTTGCGTGCTCCCACGACCAATGCTTTGCCGAGGCGCTGCGGAAGAGCAGATCGGGCAAGGCCGCGCTGCAACCAGCGCCAATCCTCCCAGAGGCAGTGAATCCGGCCACGCCGCCGGATGCGGCCACTCGTTCGGCCGCCACCACAGTCCCGCCTGCCGGAGCAACCCACTCATTGGGCGCGAGGACCACCGACGCCGAGCGCGTCATTGCTGCCATGGAAAGATGTGGCTGGGTGCAGGCAAAGGCGGCGCGCCTGCTTGGACTGACCCCGCGCCAGATTGGCTACGTGCTGAGGAAATACGGCATCGAGGTCAAGCGTCTGTGAAAGCTTGACTCAGGCGGATTAGCTGAGACCGCTTAGCGGCTTGGCCCGCGCAGGGATGCAGATCCGCGTCCGCGTCAAGTCGATCCGACCGAGGACAGCCTGGCCGAATTCCCGTGGCAGCCGGCGTTGCGACCATCTTGTGAAAGGCGACGCTGCCATCGTCAATCCGTCCGCCATGTTGCTCTCGTTGCGCGCTCATACGGATGCCCCTGTGCGACTGAAACGGAGATAAAATATGTCCGATGCAAAACTGCAAGCTGTGCTTTCGTCTCTTCCGCAAGGGACGCGACAGTTAGATGCTCTGCCGTCCAACGGACCAGCGCCGGACAAAAGTTTTGTCAAGCTGAATACGAATGAGAACCCGTTTCCGTTGCCGCCAATCATAATGCAAAGTGCAGTGGCGGCCCTCCAGCGCCAGTATCTGTATCCGGACGACGATAACATCAGCTTGAGGGAAGCAGCGTCCAATACCTATGGCGTATCCACGGATCAGGTCATCGCAGGCAACGGGTCGTCTGAACTGCTCGGACTCATCTACAGAGCTTTCCTCGCCCCTGGCGACAAGGTGGCGATGATATCGCCAGGGTTTTCGTTCAACCGCAAACTTGCCATGTTGCATGGTGCTGAGTTTCTCGAGATCGGATGTCAAACTCATTCGCTGCCAATGGAGCAATTGCTTTCCGGTCCGGCAAAAGACGCCAAGTTCATTCTGGTGGCCAATCCAAACAATCCGACCGGAACATTCCTCTCGATAAGCAATATCGAACGCCTCGTGGCACAATCGGATCGCCTGGTCGTCCTTGATGAGGCCTACGTCGACTTTGCACCCGATCACGGGCTGCGCCTCATCAACCGTTATTCGAACCTTCTGATCTTGAGAACATTTTCGAAGAGCTATGCCGCCGCCGGCATTCGCGTCGGTTTCGGTTTCGGTCACCCTGAGATTATTGGCAGGCTGCGCAACATCCAGAACGTCTTCAACATGAACGTGATCGGGCATGCGGTTGGTATCAGCGTGCTTGCGCATCGCGGCGCCTACGCAGAGAACCACAAGCACATCAGACATGAACGACAGCGAGTGACAGCCGCACTGTCGCAACTTGGATTTTCCGTAACGCCCTCCCACGCTAATTTCTTGCTAGCCCGTGTGCCAGCGGGACAGGACGGCTCATGGTGGCAAGCAGCCTTGGAAAGGCAAAAGATACTCGTTGCCTACTTTCCGGACAATGGTTTGGAACATTGCATCCGCGTCAGCATCGGCACAAAAGAGCAATTGGATGCATTTCTTGCTGCCGCTCGCGATATAGTTGGAAACTTAAACATACCAAGCACCACGGGCAGGGGAGCGTCCGGCTCTGCTCGTTCGGTACGCTGACGCTAATCCGATATCACACATTGCTATCTTTAGACTTGCTTGGTCACCCAAGCACGACAACATTTTTCTTTAAAATCGGGGACAATATCGAGTGACAAACGTCTTTCCTTCAAACCTAGCCTTCGGCATCTTCGATCATCTGGACGAGGACGGCCTCGATATTGCCCGGCAGTACGAAGATCGCCTGATATTAGCAGAGGCGTGCGATCAGCTAGGGTTCTATGCCTATCATCTCGCAGAGCACCACTGTACCCCCCATGGGAGAGGTCCATCGCCGAATCTGTTCTTATCGAGCGTCGCCCAGCGCACCCGGCGCCTGCGTCTCGGACCCTTGGTGATGCTGCTTGCGCTTTATCATCCGCTGCGTGCGTTCGAAGAGATCTGTATGCTGGACCAGTTGAGCGGTGGCAGGCTCGAACTGGGCATAGGGCGCGGTGCTCTCCCGATCGAATTGGGTTACTTCGGGATTGGTGCGGACGCGGTGCCGGGCCGCTATGCGGAAGCCAGCGAAATTCTTATTGAAATACTTGTTAATGCGATGAAGGTCGGCACGCTGTGCTATCAAGGCCGCCATTTTGAGCTCAATGACGTTCCTTTGACGCTAAGACCTCATCAGCGTCCACATCCGCCGACATGGGTCGCCGCCAATCGACCCGAGTCCGCAGCCTGGGCCGCTGCGAATGGAGCAAATATCGCGTGTGTAGGACCTTCCTCTTCTGTTCGCAAAACTACTGATGCGTTCCGCGCCTATCGAGAGGACAACGCTGGCGCGAGCGATCAAGCGCCATTTATTGGATTGCTCCGCATGGTCGTGGTTGGGCGTTGTGACACACATGCCTATTCGCTGGCGGCACCTGCTTACGAACGATGGCTCAAGAGCTTCCAATTCCTTTACGAGCTTAACGCTATCCCCACTCCACCAAACCTGCCGCTGACCTTCGATGCGGCAATAGAGCGTGAATTGTGCGTGGTAGGATCAGCAGCGTCTGTGCGAGAAGCTCTGCTCGGTCAGTTGGAAGAGGCAGGTGCCAACTACCTGCTTTGTCAACTGGCATTTGGAAATCTGCCGCTGGATGCTTCCCTGTACACCGCGACGACCATTCAATCCGAAATCATGGCTCGACTTGTCTGACCGTGAAATTCGCGGTCTGATCTGAAGGTTAAATCGTTGTAACAGCGCTCCCTCACATCCACGTGCTCGAGCGTGCACGTGGTGGGGCGGGCAATCGGGAGGGAGGCCAAACTGACCACGCGCCGGCGGCACAGATTACCAGGGGTTTGTGCGTTGGCTGGCGTCTAGGCCATCGTGTGAACCTGCACGATCCTAAGGAGATGATGGCCGAGCGCGTCACGATGCGGGCGCGTCTGCTCGTCGCGCTCGCGCTAGTCGTTGCCCATAGCCCGCCGCAGAGGTTCTTCTCGCCAGGGGCGGCGCCGGTGCGCCGCCCAGATCCAGCTTCATCAGCGGCTCGGCGGTAGCAAAGCCGTCACTCGCTACGGCGCTGTTGAGGGCGCGCTCGCGAGCGGCTTTGCTACGCCGAGCGACACCACCTGGAGCGAGTTCGCCCGATGTCGCGGGGTGCACCGCGGTCGGATAACGATGCTGGAGGAAATCTTCGCAGCCGGTCTTCACGATGTGCGCGAGTGCTTTCCATGAATGCTGCCTGCTTCCTCGTCTGCGGCGGCCTGAGTGTCCGGCACGCCCGAGTCAATGCCATTACCACAAGGCCGCCAAGACGTCAGGTCTGGGAGCCGGCTTGTACGGTCCTATCGTGTTCGGGAATATCGTCGAAGGAGGCGTAGTTGAGATTGTAGAGTTTGGAATACAGGCCCCCCATAGCTATTAGCTGATCGTGGTTGCCAGTCGCAATAACTTGGCCATTCTGAAGCACGATGATGCGGTTGGCACCCCGGGTCGTGGCAAGACGGTGGGCGATCACGAGGCCAGTGCGGCCTTCAAGCAGCTTTATCAGAGCCTTCTGAATCTGCATTTCCGTGTAGCTGTCGATGTTGGCGGTAGCTTCGTCGAGCACGAGGATCTGGGCGTCAGCGACGAGGGCGCGAGCGAAACTGATGAGCTGGCGCTGGCCGAGAGATAAGTTGTCGCCGCGTTCGCCAAGTTGGGTCTCATACCCGTCGGCGAGGCTCATGATGAAGTCGTGCGCACCGACCGCCTTGGCGGCCTCGATCACCTTGTCGCGCGTGGCTTCCGTCTTGTGGTATCGAATGTTCTCGAAGACCGTCCCGGTGAACAGGAATGGCTCCTGCAGCACCATGGCGACCTGGCGGCCGAGCGATTCCTGGGTGAGATCGCGCACATCATGTCCGCCGACCAGCACTTGGCCCTGCTGAACATCATAGAAGCGGTGGACCAGGGCCATCGCGCTCGATTTGCCAGAACCGCTCGGCCCGACCAGTGCGACCGTCTCGCCGGGATTGACCCGGAACGAGACATTTTTCAGCACCGGACACTTGGGATTGTAGCCGAAGCCGACGTCCCTGAACTCGACCGAGCCGTCCATTTCGGGCGAAAGCACCTTGGCATTGGGTTTGTCCTGAACATCGATCTTGACGTCGAGCACATCGGTCAGGCGCTTGCCTGAGGCCATGGCGCGCTGCATGATCGAATATTGCAGGGTGAGTGAGCGGATCGGGTCAAAGAAGCGCTGGATGTAAAATAGGTAGGCAACCAATACGCCCACATCTATGCGGCCATTCATGACCATCGAGCCGCCGACCACAATAACGGCGGCCATGGCGAGGCCGGTAAGGCCATCGACGATAGGCACCATGACCAGTGCATATTTGGCAGCGATCAGGTGGGTCCTGAGGTTGGCATGGGCCTTGTCGTCAAAAAGAATGAAATTCACCTGCTGGCGGTCCATGGACTGGACGGTGCGCACGCCGTGAATGGCTTCGGCCAGCGCGCCGTTGACGACGGAATTAGTCTCGTGTGCAGCCATGAAGGCGGCGCGGGCACGCGGCAGCCAGACAATGCGGACGATCACCAGGACCGGCAGAACCGAGAGCGTTAGGAGGCCGAGGCGGAAGTCGAGCCACAGCATTACGAAAACGATGCCGAAGAGAAGCGCAACATCGCCTACGGAATATACCGAGGTTTCGAGGAATTCCTGTATGGAGTTGACGTCGCCTTGCAGGCGCGACATGAGGCGTCCGACCTCGGTCTTGTCCATGAAGGAGAGCGAAACCTTCTGCAGATGGCCAAACATGGCGCGGCGGATGTCGAACAGGACAGTTTCGGCCACTTTCCCAACCACGGTTTCCTGCAAGTAGCCGGCACCGAAATTGACCAAAATCGCCAAAACGAACGCGCCGACGGCCGCAAGCTGGGCTGAGCGATCGGTCCTTGCCGGGCTCATGCCCTGGTCGAGCGCGTAGCGGATGATCAACGGGATGAGAAGCTGCGTCCCGGTGAAGATCAGCATTGCTGCAATCGTGATGACTACCCTGGCCCGATAGGGACGGACGAAGGCCCAGATGCGCCGGAGGATGCTCTTGTCGAAAGCCCGGCCGAACATCTCCTCCTCGATGCGGTGCGAGCCGACAACCGCGCGCGGAGGGCGTCTGCCGTCGTCACGTTCGGCTTCGAGTTCGCCGGCGCGGCCCTGCGCCATCAGCGGGCGCCCCCATACTGGGTCGTATTGTAATCACCCGGGCGCGTCTGGAGATCGTAAAGGGCCCTGTAGCGTCCCCGCTTCGCCAAAAGCTCTTGATGCGTGCCGCGTTCTACGATTTCGCCGTTATCGACAAAAAGGATCTGATCGGCATGCATAAGCGCACTCAGCCGGTGCGCGATGATGATCGTCACCCGATCCTTGGCGAAGCGCCGCATCGCCGCGCGGATGCGCTGCTCGGTGCCGGCATCGATCGCGGCCGTTGAGTCGTCGAAAACGACGACGGAGGGGCGCAGCATCATGGTGCGAGCAATCGTGAGACGCTGGCGCTGGCCGCCAGAGAGAGAGACGCCGCGTTCGCCCACAACCGTCTCGTAGCCTGCTGGGAGCCCGAGGATGTAGTTGTGGAGCTGGGCGAATTCGCCAGCGCGTTCTATTCGCTGTCTCTTCGCCCAGGGATCGCCATAAGCGATGTTGTTCTCGATCGTGGTGGTGAATAGGAATGCATCCTGCTGTACGACGGCGACCGCCTTGCGAAGCGTCGCGAGGGTGACATTACGTATGTCCTGGCCGTCCAGCGTGATGGCGCCACCGGTCACGTCGTAAAAGCGGGGGACCAGATGAGCCATCGTCGATTTGCCCGAACCCGGCGGACCGACGATCGCGATCGTCTCGCCTTTACGGGCCTCAAAGCTGAGGTTCTTCAGAATGGCGCGGTTTTCGGCGCTGGGGTACGCAAACGAGACATTGTGGAAGCGCAGAGTGCCGTCGCTTATCTCAAGCGGTCTGGCCTCGAGAGCATCCCTGATTGTGATCTCCTGGTCGAGGAGACCGAAAAGCCGCGAACCGCAGCTAGAAGCGCGGGCAAAGGCATTGACCATGAGGCCGATCTGGCGGACTGGCATTTGCAGGATTGTCATGAAGGTCAGGAAGGTCGCCACCGTTCCGACGCTGATCTCGCCAGCGACGAGCTTGCTGCCACCGATCCAGAGCACCAATCCCATTGCGAAAAAGAAGGACAAGGTCATCGCCGACGTGCTGGGCACGTAGATGTCAACGCGGTCGTGGGCGAGGTCGAGCGCGTTCTTGGAAGCGCCGTCGAACTTCAGCATCTCGTAGGCTTGAGCCGCAAAAGCGCGGACCACGCGGATGCCTGCGAGATTTTCCTCCATCACGCGGCTCAGTACCGAAAGCCGCTCATGCAGGTCGAGCCAGGTGGCGCGCAGCCTAAGCTGTGTGGCCGATGAGCGCCAGGCGACAAAAGGCACGAAGCTCAGCGCGACCAGGCCGAGCATGGGATCGGTCGAGATCATCATGTAGGCGCCGATCCCGATCAGCATGGTGAGCAGGAGCACGCGAACGAGCGCGGTGGAAAAATACATCCGCACGCCTTGGAGATCGAGCATTCCGATGGTGATCAGATCGCCTGAATGGACCCGGTCGTGAAAGGAAAAGCTGAGACGCTGGATCTTGTCGTAGTAGGCGAGCCGCAGTTCGTACGCGACATGATGCCCGACGGCTTCGGCAAAATAGTTCTGCGCCATCGTGAAAAGGCCGCGTAGCGCGCTGACGGCGAGCAGCAGGAGAGCCGGGGTCCAGAGCGCTTGTCCTGCCGCGGTCCCCGCGACACCGCCCCCGATGGCTGTCTGGGTCTGGTCGACAGCCCGGCCGAGAAGCTGGGGAATGAGCAACTGGAGGATTGCCGCCATGATCGTCGAGCCTATAGCGAAGGCGACCTGCCAGGGATGCCGCAAATTCATACGCGTGATACGCAACAGCGTACTCAAATCCCTGCCCCAGCGCGCCGCTTCCACATGGGTCAACGAATTCAGAGCGTTCGTTGCGCTGTCGATAGCATCACTGCTCACGGGTGTATTCCCGACTGCATTTTTCGCCTTCGAGGCAAGCCGAAGGACCAATCATCAAAGGGGCCCGCCATTGTTAATCCTGTCCACCACCTGCAGCAGTGCCCGTTCCTATAAGCCGAGCCGCGGCTTCACTTACTGGCATGTCGATCACCGTGATTCCGCTTGCCGCAAGGAAACGCGATTCGTTTCTGGTCAGCGTTTCCGCGTCCATTACTGCGCAATGTGGACCTCGGGAGCGCTTCATGATCTGCCTGGCGTAGGTGCGCAGCATCTGATCGTTGAAGCGGCAGCCAACGAAGAAAAATCCGCGGGTGATGCGCTGTTCCTTCACCACGTCTGGGATCGGTGTCTGGATATCGATTTCGGTCAGGACTTCGACATAGTCGGAATCTGCGACGAGAAAGTTTTGCGCCGGCCTAATACTCCCGTGAGGTGTATAGAGAACCGTCTTTGCCCCCGATCGGGGGTCGAGTTCCCTCCCGGACAAATCGTAGGTTTTCGTCCAAATGTTACCGATTTCGTTCGCCCGCGTGACGCCTTGTATCTCAACGACGTCCGTTCGGCCGGTCTCTACGAGAGCCGTGCGCATCGCGCCGTCGTACCAGCTGTCGACGATGAGGGAGAGCGGCAGCCTTGCGAGCCAGGCGTGGAGGAGGGTAGGCGCCACCGGCGCTGCGAATATGTCGGTCATCCAAGCTTGAAGCGTCCGGCGATGCCGGCGCTGTTCGATGAACTGCGCAACCGACCACATATTGGTGCGGATCCTGGAAGGGGCTGGCGCCCGTGCATTGAGTGCCGCGGCAACGACCTCGGGCGTATGCGGCACAGGCGGTTCCGCACAGTTGAACCCAAGAAGACCCGGACCGAGATAGGGGATCACCTGATCGGCGGCGAGCGCTTCCTTCGCCAGGTCAAGCAGCTTTTCGGCAAAACTGTCCCGCACGATGACCAGGTGGCCCGATGTCAGGATCGTGTTCATGCTCGTTTCCTCGCGACGCACCTTATGAACGGGCAGCATCAGTCCTCTTCGGAAACCTTCCTTGCCTCGACGGTGATCGGCAGACGCGTATCCCGTGGAAGATCGGGTAGGAGGAGCCGCCACCCGTTCCTGAGCGTCACAGTTCCGCCCCACAACTCTTCCTTCTCGAGCTTGATGATCGGCTCTTCGAGGTCCTTCTTCGGGACATACGCCGACAAGCCAGCATCGGTCCTGCGGATCATGACTTTCATCTGGCCGTCCCTTCATTGGTATTGCTATCAGCACTGCAGGGCACCTCGGCTTTGTCGAGGCTCATCAGTTCACGCGCTCGCATGCCGACGACTGTGCCACGGTCGATCCATTCGACCGCATAGATGAAGAACTGCTGGAGAAAGGTGCCAATGTCGCGCACATACCCCTCGTCGCCCTTCCGCACGAGATTTTCGCCGATCTCCCTGCCAGGATAGGTGCCGTCATTCTTTATGTGGCGAGTGGCACGTACCCGCTCTCCCGGCATGAATCGTGGAGGCCTGCGGATTTCGACCTCCTCTTCGCGTCCGAGCGACATGTCCGTTCCCTGATTTCTCTTGAGGCTGCAGATTGTGAACAAAGGCGTTCCAGGCGTCCTGCGAAGGCATCCCCGACCATGTCGGCGGCCCAATGTCCGTCACGCAGGAACGCAGGTCTTCGGCACCGGGCATACCGAGGCACATTGCTGCGCATCGAAGACTCCCTCGCATTCGGTGCACTTTTGCGGCTCGATCACATAGCTCTCGCCTTTGAATTTGATCGCGCCGGAGGGACACTCGAATTCGCAGGCGCCGCATTGGGTGCATTGGGATGCGATGATCTTGAAAGCCATTTTAACTCCTGGTCCGAATGGATGAGACGCGCTCAGGCCGTCGCCGCGAGTGCGGGGGTCCCAGACGCGGCCGCGTAAATCGCGCTGATTGCGGTCTCGATGTAGTCGTGGGCATATGCGTCGGTGGCTTGGATTCCAGCGTCGGCGAGCTGATCCTGCGGGCAGTTTCCGATCTTGGCGCACAGCACGATATCTATGCCTTCAAGCGCTGCGATGACGCCATCGAGGGCGGCTTCTCCGCCCCAGCCGCCGAGGCAATACTGCTCCACCTTCCGATGCCCGACAAAACTGATCCCTCTCGGCGAGGCTTGATAAACCTGGAATTCCTTCGCATGGCCGAAATGTTCATTGACGCGGCCGCCGCCCTTGGTCGCCACCGCGAAGAGAAGGGACTTGCCGGGGCTCGCTGCCTTGACCAATCCGATCGCTTCTCTCCTAGCCGCCACGTGATCACGGCGCTCCTCCGCGACCAGCTCCCGATAGGCCTTGCGATTGCTGGCATCGTAGGTGACCTCGCCGGGAATCCGGTCGACTGTGAATTCCTGGCCACGATCCTCTCCGAGCAGGCCGACGGCATCTGCCCGGCACTGCCGGCAGTGGCGCATCAACTGGGCGCCGCCTTCGACACGATCCTGAAGAGCCTTCATCTCCATTGCGTTTGGGCCGCGTTGCCCGCTCAGTCCGTAGTGCGTGCCGTGCGCCGGGTCCGAAATCAGCGGCATGAGGTTGTGCAGGAACGCGCCTCGCTCATTGACCCATCTATTCACCTCGATCAGATGCTCATCGTTCACGCCGGGGATCATCACCGAATTGATTTTGGTGAGGATGCCGCGCGCGGTCAGCATCTCCAGACCCAACATCTGCCGCTCGTGCAGGATCCGGGCGGCTTCGATGCCGACGTAGCGGCGATGGTCGTAAAAGATCCAAGGATAGATCTTCGCACCGACCGCAGGGTCGACCATGTTGATGGTGATCGTCACGTGATCGACATTCATATCGGCAAGCTCATCGACATGGTCCGGCAGCGCGAGCCCATTCGTGGAGATGCAAAACTTGATGTCTGGGATTTCCCTGGCGACTCGTTCGAACGTTGCCTTCGTCTTCTTCCAGTCGTAACAGGCATCGCCAGGTCCGGCGATGCCGAGCACGGAAAGCTGCGGCACCTCGTTGGCGACCGCGATCACCTTGCGTAACGCCTGGTCGGGCGTCAGCTTTTCGGAGACCACCCCAGGCCGGCTTTCGTTGGCGCAGTTATATTTGCGATTGCAGTAGTTGCACTGGATATTGCAGCCGGGCGCGACCGCGACGTGCATGCGCGCGAAATAGTGATGCGCCTCTTCTGAAAAGCAGGGGTGATCCTTGATCTTCTCCCAGACAGCCGGATCCGTGTCGTCCGGCTTTATCGACGAGCCGCAGGACGAAGAGGCGCAGCCACCGGCTTTCACGGTGGCGAGCAACTGGTGATCGAACGTCGTGCTGAGGCTCTCAAGCGAAATTGCCGGTGCGGACATCGAACGGCTCCGTTGCTGGGTAATGTCGCAGTTCAAACCGCAAGAGCTATGCCATGTCAAAGAGCGGTTTTGGTTCACGAATTGGCTTTCGTGTCGGATTGCGTCGGATTGCTCCGACACACCTTTGTCGTGCTTCCGACAGTGGACAAGCAAATCGGGTCGCGAAGGCTACCAGCCTTGGGCGCGAAGGGTGTGAGGGAGACTACTCCGGGCTTACGTTTGACGTCATCACGACGTCTAGAATTTCTTCACCTCGATACCATGCCGGCGCAGCGCGTAGCCGATTTGCCGCGGCGTGAGGCCGAGGATACGAGCCGCCCTGGCCTGAACCCAACCGGCCTTGTCCATCGCGTCGATCAGCCGGTCGCGTTCCGTCAGACGCGGGGGACAAGCGGGATCGTTCGGATCGCCGGCCGCAAGGGGAGATACGTTGCCTGCGGAGGCACCGATGCGACTGGCCGGCAGCCGCAATCCGACCGGCACTGCGTTGACCCGTGCGAGATCGTCGATGGTATTGCCGCCATTCGAGCGGTCGGCTCGCTTCCAGAGGAGCCAGGAAAGGCACTGGCTCTTCTTACAGGCGAAATCGGATGGCGTGATCGTCCTTGAACGCGCAAGTGTCGCCGTCCTTTGGACGCAGTTCTCCAGCTCGCGGACGTTACCAGGGAAGTAGCATTGCGAGATCAGGTCAAGCGCCGACGGCGCGAAGGCGAGTGCGCGATCGTTCTCCTTGTTGAATCGGTTGAGGAACGCGTTCGCAAGGCGTGGAATATCGCCAGGTCGCTCTCTGAGCGGAGGGAGGATAATTGGCACCACATTGATGCGGTAATAAAGGTCGGCCCTGAACTCCCCTTTTATAACGGCCGTCTCGAGGTCCTTGTTGGTGGCGCATATGAGGCGCACGTCGACCTGTAGCGTTTTGGTGCCGCCGACTCGCTCCAACTCGCCTTCCTGCAAGACACGCAACAACTTGGCTTGAAAGGCCGGCGAAATCTCGCCGATTTCATCAAGTAGCAGCGTTCCCTCATTTGCCAATTCAAAACGACCGGCGCGCTGGGAGATAGCACCCGTGAAAGCGCCCTTTTCATGCCCAAACAGTTCTGATTCCAGAACGCTTTCAGACAGTGCAGCGCAGTTCAATTTGACGAAAGACTTCTTCCTCCGACGTGAGAGCTTATGGATGGCTTGCGCAAAGAATTCCTTGCCGGTGCCGCTTTCACCCCGCAGAAGCACGGTGGAATTGGTCCCTGCTACGACCGAGACGGTTTCGAGCACCTGCTTGAGTGCGGGGCTTTCCCCGATGATCCCGTCGATTTTGGCATCCGCATGCCGGGCAGGGTCGTAGGTCCTCCCCTCGTTGGGCGATTTCTCCGGTCTCCATTGCTCATGGACACACCGCTGACGATCTGTACTCAGGGTGCGATGGAGACGGATCGTCCGGCCGACAAGGTTGGCGACCATCGTCAGGAAGTATGTGTCCTCGTCGTCGCGAAAGTCGGTGGCGCCGTCTCCGGCGCGGTCGATCGACAATGTCCCAAGGATTTTATGATCAGCCTTTAGCGGGATACCGATAAAGGCAATTGGGATGGTGCCGCTGCTCGAAGATGTTTGAAGGTCAGCCTGAAATAGTTGGGACTTGCGGACGTCCGGTATGAAGAGCGGCGTCCCCGTAGCGACGATTTGATCTGTTATGGCCTGTGGTATGACGCGGCGAGTGCCTGATTGAGGTGCGTGGGTATTGCCGGCAGTTGCGGCAATCTCCGGCTCTCCTTCAGCGTCCAGGACGACGATTGCTCCGTGACGCATCTGCAGAAACGAAGGCAGGATGTTCACGACATTGGCGAGCGTAATCTCCAGCTCGCTGGGGGCGGTCAGCACCTTCGATATCTCGTAGAGTCCCCTGAGCGCGATATCTGCTTGGGGCATGCTTTTGATGGGCGGTTCAGGGCGGGTATCCCGAGGTGCTACCTCGTCGACCCGATCTTGCGGTACGTGAGCCATGGAAACACCTCAGCGGTTGTCGTCCAGAGTGCTCCTCCTTTTGTGTCTGAGTCTGAATTGTGAAAGCACAGTATTCACGAGCTTCTCTTCGTGGCGCGGCAATTCAAGCAAAGATAGACTTGGCGTTGGTCGCGACCTCAGGTGTACCAAGATTGACCCTCTTGATACGGTGCGTGCGTCCTCATCCGAATTTGAAGAGGACTCCGAAGCCGCCGCGTGGATAGTTCCACTCGATCTCGCCACTGGTCTCGCACAAAATCCGGCAGGTGCCGCACTCCATGCAGCCGTCGGCGGTGATCTCCACTTGACCTTTGTCGTTCAACTCATAACATTTCGCGGGGCAGACGTGGGTCAGCGCGAGCAAGTTCGCGCTTGGCCTCTCGTGCGGTCGCACTTTGATATGCGGACGGCCAGAATCCACCAAGTAGCGGTTCTGGTAAAGCTTGTCCTCGACACGTGACTTCGTCACTGCGATCGTCATTTCGTCTCCCCTCAGCGCCACGCCAATGCAAGGCGGACCGCGTCGCTGACCAGCCCCCAGCGCGAGCGCGCCTTGATGAAGGCCGCCGTGGTCGCCTTTTCCTTCTCGATCTTCGGCGTGCCGTCGACACGCATGAAGTTCTGCGCGGCTTGCGACATCAACCGCGGATAAGCCGTGAAGTAATTGCAGGAATTGGTGTGGAGCAAGGCCGGCATGTCTTTGTATTTCCTTAGGTCCTTGACCACGAAGGACTTGTCCAGCATGGCTTTGTAAAGGGCGAGATTCCGTTTGGTCATAGGACCGTTGCGGCTCTTGACCTCGATGATTGCCTCAGCCGCGATGCGGCCGGAGGTCATGGCGAGGTTCGAACCCTCGCGGTGAATGGCGTTGTTCAGTTGCGCGGCATCGCCGACCACGACCCAACCGTCGCCAAAGAGCTGCGGAATAGCCTTGTAGCCGCCTTCGGGAATGAGATGCGCGGAATATTCTTTCACTTCCGAGCCGGCGATCAGCGGCCGGATCGAAGGATGGGTTTTTAAGGCGTCGAGGAGGACGTAAGGGCTCTCGACCATCGCGGCGAAATCGGAGACGAGGCAGCCAATGCCCAGTGAGATCGACTCCTTGTTGGTATAGAGGAAGCCGAGCCCGGCCATGCTGCGGGAGGTCGTGCCCACCGCCTCGATCACGCAGCCTTCATCGCCTTTGAGGCCGAACCGCTGCTCAATGACCTCTTCGGGCAGGAAATGCATTTCCTTGACGGCGAGCGCCACGGTTTGCGGCTTCGGCATCTCGCGCAGGCCGGCCCGCGTGCCAAGCAGTCCGCATACGCCTTCTGCGAGGACGACCACGTCCGCGTAGATGGCTCCGCCGGCCCGGTCTGTGCGGACGCCGATCACCCTGTCCTTGGCGTCACGGATGAGTTCCGTCACGGTCGTCTCGCACAGAACCGTCGCGCCGGCCTCGCGCACCTTACGCGAAAACCATTTATCGAACTGGGCACGGATGATCGTGTAGCGGTTGGGCTTCGCCTCATTGAAGTCGTCCGACCGATAGTGAATCCCGGTATGGGATGTGTCGTCCATCACCCAAAGCCGCTGTTCAACCAAATGCCGCTCGAGAGGCGCATCGTCCCGGAAATCCGGGATGATCTTCTCCAGCATGTTCGCGTACATGATAGCACCCTGGACATTCTTGGAGCCCGGATATTCACCCCGCTCCAACTGCAGCACCTTCAGGCCGTGGCTGGCCATGGTGTAAGCAGCTGCGTTTCCGGACATGCCGGCCCCAATAACAATGGCGTCGAATTTTTCCTCAATCATGTCCATCCCTTAGCTCGCAAGCTTATCGCGACTGTGGGGCGACAGCCGCCGCGTGAAGGCTTCCGTCAGTGCGGGCAGGAAGCGGATCGCGTCGGTGACGATCCCGAGGTGAGCGAAATCGAAAATCGGCGCGTTCGGGTCGGTGTTGATGGCCACGATCAGATCCGCCCCCTCGACGCCAACCCGATGCTGGACGGCGCCGGAAATCCCGGCCGCTATGTAAAGCTTCGGCCGGATGGTCTTGCCAGTTTGGCCGATCTGCCGATCAGCTGGCATCCAGCTCTTCTGGACCAACGGGCGCGAACAGCCGTGCTCGGCGCCGATTGCTCGCGCGAGATTCTTCACAAGCTGCAGGTTCTCCGCCGCGCCTAGACCGAGGCCTCCCGCAACCACGACGTCGGCATAGGCAAGATTTGCCTTTGCCGACTGACTATCCGGCAGGAAGCCGAGGATTTTGGTAACGATCTCGTCCTCGGCTACCGAGAGCTTGTGCCGGATGACACGCCCGACCGGTTTATCCGCCCGCTGCGGCATGGGCATGACCCTCGGTCGCACTGTCGCCATCTGGGGGCGGAAATTGAGCGTATAGATCGTGCACAACAAGGAACCGCCGAAAGTCGGACGGGTGGCGGCGAGCGAACCGTCGGTGTCCACATCGAGTTCGGTGCAGTCGGCCGTGAGCCCTGTCTGCAAGGTCGTCGCCACGGAGCCGGCAAGATCCCTGCCGAGTGTGGTGGCACCGAGAAGAAGGATCTCCGGTTTGTGAGTGTCGACCAGATCCGTCATCGCCTTGGTGAATGGCTCGTTCCGATAGTCGGCGAGCAGCGGCGCCTCGACGATGTAGACAAGGTCCGCGCCATAAGCGAACGCTTCGGCAACGGCGTTCCCGATGGCCTCTCCCGGCGGTCCAAGCACGACCCCCGCAAGCTGGACCTGAAGCTTGTCTGCTAACTTGCGGCCTTCGCCGAGCAGTTCGAATGATACCGGATGGACCTGGCCGCGTTCGAGCTCGATGAAAACCCAAACGTGCCGGTAGTCCTTGAAGTGCGCGGGCAGCTCCTTCTTTATGCCGGCACGGCCGGCGGCAGGGCGAGGGGTTTCTCGGTTCGCGGTCGACATCGTCTGCTCCTTGCCCTCTCACGCGCCGCCGTTGAAGGCGAGCTCATGTTCCAATGCCGGCTGGCGGGTGAAGATTGCCGTGATGAGTTCGTCAGCGACATCGCGTAAGGCCATCTCGGCGGTGTCGATTTTTGCCGCCTTTTCCGCCCGCGCAGGAGGCGCGAAAACGCGCTTGACGACCGTCGGTGAGCCGCGCAGGCCGCATTTGGTGAGATCCTCAATGCCGGCATCGGCCGCACTCCATTTCAAGACCTGGCTGCGCGCGGCGCACAGGGCGTCCTGGATCGAGCCCCGGCGGATCTCGTTTGTGCCTTCCAGCATGGTGATCAGGCAAGGGAGCCTGCTCTTCAGCATCTGTGTGCCGCCTTCGGAGCGGCGCTCAACCTTGATCTCGCGCGCAGCAAGGTCAATAGAGGCGATCTTCGCGACATAGGTCAGTTGCAGGAGTCCGAGGCGCTTGGCGATGCCGGGCCCGACCTGGGCGGTGTCGCCATCGATCGTCTGCTTGCCGGTGAAGACGAGGTCTGGCGTGCCGAACGTCTCGCCAACCTTCGCGATTGCCTGGGAAAGGGCGAACGAGGTCGCCAGCGTGTCGGAGCCGGCAAAATAGCGGTCGGTCAAGAGCACCGCTCGGTCGGCGCCGTAACCGAGCGCCTTGCGCAGCGCGTCCTCTGCCATGGGCGGACCCATAGTGAGCACGGTAACTTCGCCACCATGGGCGTCGCGCAGTCTGAGGGCTTCTTCGAGGGCGAACAGGTCGTAAGGGTTGATGATGGTCGGAACACCCTGGCGCATGATCGTGTTCGTCACCGGATGGACCCGTATCTGTGCCGAGTCCGGCACCTGCTTGATGCAGATTACGATGTGCATTGGCGGTTTCTCCAGGCTCCTGTCCGGATGCGGGCTTGGCGGTTCATCTCCTTGGTTTGCATCATTCGTGCCAACTGTTTTGCGCTGCCCCCTATTCCTGGAACTTCGCTTGGTTGCTTCTGAGGGCGCCGTGGTGATGACCAGATTTGTCGGCTTCTCGACATTGTCGCGTCGCAACCCGTGTCGCGGTCATTCCTGTCCGAACCGCTTCAGTACGGAGTCGAACGGGACAAAGGTGCGGCCCGGCGTGGCAGGTTTGTTCGGATCGTGGTCTTTGAGCACCTTGAAGACCCGATGGGTGAGCGGCGAGGAAACCGCGAAGTCCTCGTAAGCGCGTTCGAGCGTCGCGCGCACCCGCGCGGCAATCACCTGGTCGGGCAGACCGGAGAAATCTTCTTCGGCAAGGTATTGGCCCACGCGCTTCATGATATGGAGCCGCGAGACATTCAGCACCTTCGGATCATAGGAGACGCCAAGGACTGCGAAGAACTCCTCCGCAGCCGACAGGCGTTTCAGTCGTGCAAGGATGTCGGTGACATCGATGGGGCGGCTGTCAGCGGAACAATTCATTGCATTCTCCCTGGTCGGAAAACTGTGGTGTCGGTGCGCTCGCGCACGGCTGACCTGGACCCGCACAGCTCCGCGAGGGATGCCTCGCTGCACATTCCATCGTAGAGCTCGACCAGTTGAGTTGCAGTGACGGTCGATTTGGTCTCGGCCGCCTCGCGCCGGACGCGGGCCACCATCGCGGCTGCCAGATCCGGGTCGAGATCGCGACCGCTTTCGCTCAGCACATGGGCAATCGCAGTGGCGCCGGAATGCTTGCCGATGACGATACGCCGGCAGCGGCCCACGAGAGCCGGATCGAGCCCTTGATAAGTACGCGAGTCCTTCAGCAGCCCTGCGACGTGAATGCCGGATTCGTGGGTGAAAACATCGGCGCCGACGACCGGCTTAATGGCCGCGGTCTGCCGGCGGGCGGCCCAAGCCACCTGGGCGGCGAGGTCGGGCAATGCGGTCAGCTCGATGCCGGTATCCGCGCCGTCAAAGACCGCCATCGCGGCGGCCACCTCTTCCAGCGCGGCATTGCCCGCACGCTCGCCGAGCCCCAGGACGGTGACGGACGCATGGCGCACGCCTGCGCGGATCGCGGCCAGCGTGTTGGCGGCAGCAAGTCCGAGATCGTTGTGCGCATGAAATTCAAGGTCGATTGGAGACTGCGCCACGAGCTGGGCGACAAGTTCGAAGGTCGAAAACGCGTCGAGAACGCCGACTGTGTCGGCTAGCCTGACGCGGCTTGCGCCGGCGCGTGCAGCCGTCTCGATGACGCGGGCGAGATGATCCCGATTGGCCCGCGAGGCATCCTCGCAGCCCACCGCGACGAAGAAGCCGGCGGCGGCTGCGCGCCTGACCATATGTTCGATGACCTGGAGCGCTCCCGCCTCATCGAGGCCGAGCTTGGCGGCAAGTTGGATGTCCGACGCGGGCAGCGATAGATTGACGGCGTGGACGCCGCTCTCGATCGCTGCATCGAGATCCAGCGACGTCATACGGCACCAGGCCATGAGCCGAACCGGGAGACACCGCGCGACCACGGCGCGAATTGTTTCGATCTCGTCGGCGCCCATGACCGGCGTGCCGATCTCGATCTCTGTGACGCCGGCCGCCGCAAGAGACTCGGCGATCTCCTGCTTTTCCGTCGTGGTAAAGGCGACGCCGGGCGCCTGCTCGCCATCGCGCAAGGTCGTATCGTTGAGAAAGACATGACGGGTCATGAACGGTAGCCGGTTCTGCTGCCGCTCAGGCATAGACCGGATTGAACGTCTTCGGAGCTTCGCTTACCCGGCCCAGAACTGGGAAAGCCACGCAGCTTCTCCACGATTGCCGGCATGACCTCGAGCACCCGGTCGACGTCCGCTTCGCCGTTGTCCCGCGCCAAGGAGAAGCGGACTGCCGCGTGTGGCGTTTTCATCGCGCTCAGGACATGGCTCGGTTCCAGAGAGCCGGAGGTGCAGGCAGAGCCGGAGGAACACGCGATGCCCACGCGGCTGAGGAGGAGTGGAATTCCATCACTTTCGACATGTTCGAAGGAGATGTTTGCGGTGTTGGGCAACCGTTCCAGGGGATCTCCAGTGACACAGGTGCTTGGGATGCGCTGGAGAATCCCGTCCTCTAAACGGTCGCGGAGCGACTTTACCCGTGTGGTCTCGTCGTCCATGAATTTCAAGGCGAGTTCGGCCGCCATGCCGAGCCCGACTATGCCGGGCGTATTCTCGGTGCCAGCACGCCGGTTGTGTTCTTGGTGGCCCCCCTTGATCAGCGAGTGGAAATTGACGCCACGTTTTACGAAAAGCGCGCCGATCCCTTTCGGCCCGTGCAGCTTGTGGCCGGAGAGCGACAGCATGTCGATTGCGGTCGACTTCAGGTCCATCGGAAGCTTGCCGACCGCCTGCACAGCATCGGTATGGAAAAGGGCGCCCACTTCCTTGGCCAACTCGGCAAGCCTGGCCACGGGGAAGATCACACCAGTCTCATTGTTCGCCCACATTATCGAGACGATTGCCACCTGTGGGGTGAGGGCGGCCATATAGGCATCGAGGTCGAGCCGGCCACGGCAATCCACCGGGATCCTGTGCACCTTGACGCGGCGGGTTTTCTCAAGATGCGCGCAGAGCGTCAGCACGGCGGCATGCTCGACCGCGGACGTAACGATCTCGGTTCGGTTGGGCGCCGCCTCGAGCGCCGAAAGAAGCGCTGCATTGTCGCTTTCTGTCCCACCCGAGGTGAAGGTGATCTCATCGTCGAACTCCGCGCCGATCAGAGCTTGCAACTGCCTCCGCGCCTTTCTCACCGCCGCACTGACTGAGGCGCCAAGAGCGTGCGCCGACGAAGGGTTGCCGAATTGATCCCTAAAGAACGGCAACATCGCTTGCACGACCTCAGGATCGACCCGTGTGGTTGCGTTGTTGTCGAGGTAGACAGGTTTCATGTGCGATCCTCAGTTGACCGGAATGACGCGACCGTGCGACCGCCTCATTGAGCCTCTGGCGTATGCCGTTGATGATGATGGGCCCGAACTGGCAGCCGGCGCAGACGCCCGAGAGTTTGACGTAGACCGGATCGGCGTCGACATGGCCAAGTCCGCAGTGGCCGCCGTCACCCCGCAGGTAAGGACGCCCGAACACGACAACGTTATCGATAAGCCGAATTTGGCGCAGCGGCGCGATTTGGCCGCCAGCAGCTCGGGTGCCACCAGGAACCGAACTGTTTCGGCAGGCGACGTTCTTTGCATCCTACCGGAAGCGATTGCCGGTCCCGAGATCGGCTTTGACCTTGCCTTGTTGTTGAGGACGGGGACATCTGTTGTGCCGGCCATGTAAGCCTCCTCTTCCGCAAAAGAGTCCGTTGGCGGCAATCGCTTCATGGACCCGCACAGGCGCTTCGGGCGATCAACTGAAGGACTTGCCGCAGCCGCACTTCTCGCGCGCGTTGGGGTTATCGAAGACAAAGCCGGAAGATTCGAGCCCGGTGAGGAAGTCGACGGTCATGCCGGCGACATGGGGTTGGGAGCCCGCGTCCACGAACAGCTTGATCCCATCTGTCTCGGTGATCGCGTCGCCCTCGCGCGACACGCTCTCCAGGCCCATTAAGTATTTGAAGCCGGCGCAGCCGCCGGCCTGGACCATGATGCGAAAGCCTTCCGCCGGCTCGCTGGCGCGGGAAAGAGCAGTCTTGATGGCGGCAACAGCGTTGTCGGTGAGCGTAATCATGGCTCCATTCTCCTCAGTCCGGGACCTGCTTGCGCATCACGCTGCATGCACCGTGCCAAAGCGAAAACCGTTTCAACACAGCGCGGCATCTCTGACCCTGCGGTGGTTCTTGTGAGTCCATTGCTGCGAAGGTGTCGGCCAACCGACACGTACTGTCGGGTTTGTCGGGTCCGCCACGCGGGATGTTGGGCCTGAGTTGTTGGCTGAACTCACATTAAACCAATGACCATTACAGAAGACTCCTTCTGAGCTTCTTCGGCGCAATTGGCACGGTTTTTGAAGCTCCACTGGCGAGGCGGCAAGAGACTGCCGATCCACAATCGTGTCGTGGGTGCCCTCGCGATCGATGCGGCGAAGCAAGGGAGCAACATGTCAGGACTGGGTCAGACACGCTTTGTTTGGCGAAGCAGCGCCGCCCGTGGCATCCGAATGACCGATTGGCCGATTGCGACAACACCCACAATCGCTCACCACTGCCCGGTGGCCACCGGCCGGCTCGATGAGATTCCATCGGCATGTGCCTGCTCGTGTCACTCGGGTCTCGCCGCTCCGATAGCACCCCCGGTTTTCCCGCGCGGGTGCGACGACGTGCGCACGCTGTCCAGCGACACTTTGTTCACGGGCCAGCAGCAGATCAGGGTCGAGCATTACGGCGCGCCCGATCGGCTGAAGATTCACCGGCACGGCAGCTGATCCTCACACGTAGGTGGAAGCAGGGGTAAGACATGGACCAGCGCGAGAAACCGTCGCCGGACGAAATCCGGCGGGCGTGCGAAGACAATCCGAAAATCCGGGAGCATGATCTCGCCGCTCGATTGGGCATTTCGGAAGCCGAATTGGTCGCGGCGCATTGTGGTCACGGCGCGGTGCGCATCGAGCCGCGCGTTGATGATCTGCTGACCGGCCTCGAAGCGGTCGGCGAGGTGATGGCGGTCACCCGCAACCAAAGTGCCGTGCACCAAAAGATCGGCGTCTACGACAAAGTGGTCACCGGCAACCCCCATGCCATGGTGCTCGGCGACGAGATCGACCTGCGCATCTTCCCGAAAGCGTGGGCGTATGGCTTCGCCGTCGAGAAGCGCGAGGGAGCCGAGATCCGCCGCAGCCTGCAATTCTTTGATGCCACCGGCGAGGCGATGCACAAAATACATCTCAGGCCCGCCTCGAACCTGCACGCCTATCAGAATCTGGCGGCAGAGCTCGTATCCTCCGACCAGGAGCCGATCATATCGGTCGAGGCGAGCGGGGCGCGCGATAACGCAGTGAGTCCAGACCAAACCGCCACGGTCGACGACCTACGCGAGCACTGGAGCCGGCTGAGCGACGTGCATCAGTTCTACCATATGTTGAAAACACTGAAGCTCAGCCGCTGCCAGGCGATGCGTATGGCCGACGAGGATTACGCCTGGCTGCTCGACAATGATGCCGTTGGCGCCCTGTTCCAACAGGCGGCCGAAGACGAGATGCCGATCATGTGCTTTGTCGGCAATCGTGGTTGCATCCAGATCCATTCCGGCCCGATCAAGTCGGTCAAGCAGATCGGGCCGCGGATCAATGTGCTAGACGAGACCTTCCATCTGCATCTTAGGACCCATCACATCCGCGAGGTCTGGGCCGTGCGCAAGCCGACGAGGGACGGTCACGTCACGTCCGTTGAAGCCTATGGCGCCGACGGCAAGATGATCATCCAGTTCTTCGGCACGCGCAAGGAAGGCGAACGCGAGCGCAGCGACTGGCGGTTTCTGGCCGAGAGTCTGCCACGCGTTCCCGGTCCGACCGACAGGGATGTGTAGAGCCGGCAGGCCCGTAGGATTGAACCGGCCGCCATAGGGCTCGGCGCCACGTTCCGACAGCGGCTCGCGAGGAAATATAGGTCCATGTGCGATAGAGCTTGCCGTGTTAGCGCATACGCACGGTCAGGTGTGCACGCCGGAATTGACCGCATCGATACAGTCAGGCTCGTCGCCGGCCGGATCGCTGCGCACGAGTGCATCGCTCGTCTGACCGGAAATCCTTGCAGCGGCTACAACAACGCATATGCCATCAGCGCCGAACCGAAGCGGAAGCGCGGCCGGGTGTTGTCGGACCGCACCCGATCGTTGCGCTGGATCGCGTCGTTGCTCAATCCGGGCCGTGCGAGCGATCTCCTCGCTCGTCGACCGGAAAGCTGTGCAGCAGCAGCCAAGCCGAACAGCCCGATGTCCCGGACTCGACAAAACCGACCACGGATGTCGGTTGTCGGACGTTGTCCTAAGAATGATGGACAGGTGATCATCAGCGGCAGGCCCAGTGCAGGCTGGCATCGATTGGTGCAGCGCCATGGGTACGCCTATCCGGCACGCGACTTGCTTCGACAATTTGATCAGCAGGGCATCAGCAGTGCGTCACGGTGCTCAGAGGTGATTGACCAGCCTCTCAACCCTAACGGGGATAAGCGGCGGCTTTGCTTCATGACCGCAGCGCGGCGGAGATGCCCCTTCTGATCGACTTCGCAACCGATCTCATCCGCGCTGGTGCAGGTGGGCTGTATCAGGCGACAGAATCTAGAAGGCGCCCGACAAGAGACGTGCCCATGCTGGAAATCGACTTTATGAACAGCCGTGCAATCTCAATCGAGCCATGAACGCCAATGTAGAGAACACAAAATGGCGACCAACCCCGTTCCAGATCATGTCCCGCCCGAAATGGTGAGGGACTTCAGTCTGTTTACATCGCCAGGCATGCCACCAACACCCAACGGGGATCCACACGCAGCTGTCGCTTGCGTACATGACGGGCCTCCGATCTTTTACTCCCGCTACAACACGCAAGATGGCCGGGGTACCTGGGTCATCACCCGTGCCGCGGACCAGCGGAAGGTGCTGCAGGACGCAGAGACTTTTTCCAGCCATCGCAGCATCTTCTCCTCCATACTGGGTGAAAACTGGCCGACGATCCCGCTTGAGCTCGATCCACCGGCCCATGGCGTCTTTCGCTCACTGCTCAATCCGCTGCTTTCGCCAAAGCGGGTGTTGGCTTTGGAACCGGCTGTCCGCGAACGGGCGGTCGAGCTGATCGAAAGGATCGCCGCGTCGGGCACAAGCTGCGACGTGATGAAGGATTTTGCCTTTCCTTTCGCGGTGAGCACCTTTCTTCGCTTTCTGGGGTTGCCCGATGACCGACTCGATACATTCGTCGGCTGGGGGAAAGATCTGCTCCACGGCGACGATAAGGAACGACCTGTGGCTGCCCGGACGATCGTGGCATTCATCGACGAACTTGCAGCCATGCGCCGCCAGGAGGCGGTTGACGATTTCATGACCTTTATCGTGCAGGCACAGGTCGAGGGCCGCCGGCTGACGGACACCCAAGTCCGCGGCATCGGCGTGCTTGTCTTCGTCGCTGGGCTCGACACGGTCGCAGCAGCTATAGGCTTTGACTTGGCGTACCTCGCGCGCAACCTCAAAGATCAGCAATTGCTGCGGAGCGAACCGGACCGCATCCCGCTCGCAACCGAAGAATTGCTGCGGGCCTATCCGCCCATTCAGTTGATCCGCGTGGCAACGAAAGATATCGACTTCGAAGGCGCGCCGATCCGGAAGGGGGACTATGTTTCCTGCGCCACGATGATTGCCAATCGTGACCCGGCGGAATTCGAATGCCCCAACACGATCGATTTGGAGCGGGAGGACAACCGCCACGCCGCGTTTGGCTATGGTCCCCACCGTTGCCTTGGCTCACACCTTGCCCGGCGGGAGATTGTCATTGGGCTGGAGGAGTGGCTGGCGCGCATCCCGGCTTTCAGGATCAAGCAGGGTACGGCACCGATAACCTCTGGCGGCCATGTGTTCGGGATCGAAAATTTGATCCTGGACTGGTCTTAGGCCCGCCCCGAGTCGGGGCACAGACAATGGAGGCAGCGCCATGCGCATCATCGTCCAAAAGGCCAAATGCCAGGGTCACGCGCGATGTGCGGCGCAAGCGCCGGACATCTTCAAGCTTGATGACGAGGGCTACATCCTGCCTGGTGACATTGAAGTTGCGAAAGGGGAGGAGCTGTCTGCATCGCGAGGCGCGCGATCCTGTCCTGAACGTGCGCTGGAACTCACCCGCTGACGCTTTGAATCGGACGTCATTCAACCGAGAGTCTGGCGGACTTGAATGGGGTCGACCATGTGGCCGCATTGGAAAGGACGGCACGCGACCTCTGTCCCAGCACGGTCCACGTCCACTCCGCGGGGGCATTTCCGGAGCGGAGGTGCTCCCCATGAGGCGCAAACGCGCAAACGGCAGGGCGGGCGTTCGCGAAACACCTCTTCCAATCACAGAATTTGCGACAGAGCCGATGGACCAGGCGAAAATTGCCGAACTACTCGACCGCGAGGCGATCCGCGATTCCCTCTACCCGAAGAACTGCCCGGCCCATGTTGCGGCCGGCCCGGTCGCTGCATGACTTGATAGGACAAACCAGGAGAACGGCACCATATTTGCCCAACACTATGCCCGGCTCAGCACCGGCCGATGGCCGCAGATCGAGCTGGAAAGGAGGTTCGACCAGCATGTGCTTGCCTGTGTGCTTTCACGTGCGCTCGAGGAGATCGAGGCCGGCGAGGCGACCGCGACGGAGGCAACCGGCCTTGCGCGCGCCGAGCTGCGCGATATCCTGGCCCGCTGTTTCCCTGCTTTTCCTATCAACGCGTTTGCCTTGGAAGAGGTGAGCGAGCCCGAGCCGGATCTGGAGGAAGAACTTCTGCGCGGACTGCTGCTGGCGCATGCCCGGCCGGGCGACCCGGCAAGCGCCCGCTTCGCCAAGATCATCGCCCGGCGTGCCATGCGCAATGACCATCTCTGGCAGGACCTTGGCCTTTTTAATCGAAGCGACCTCGGCCGCCTGCTCGCCGCGCATTTTCCGACGCTGGCGGCCGGCAACACCCAAAACATGAAATGGAAGAAATACTTTTACCGCAAGCTCTGCGAGGCCGAAGGTTTTTCGCTGTGCAGCGCGCCCAGTTGCCGGGAATGCAATGATTTCGAAAGCTGCTTCGGCCCGGAGGAAGGCGAAAGCCGCCTCACGCGGATCAAGAACGGCATCGCCTCGGATTGAGAGCCGCTTTCGTCAGTCGTACAGCCCCAGCGCTCGCGCCGCGCCATGTGTCTCTTGTCGAATGTCGACGGACGCCTTCGAGGATTTGAATGCTGTGCCTGCTGTCCGATTGCTCGCGACGCTCGCTTCGGCGGGCGCCGTCATCATGGCGGTGCAGGATGCGACCCGCACCACCGCCGCCGCGCAACTGGTGTTCTCCGGGCCGTTGCTGCTCGCCTGCCTCGCGGTTGCGGCGCCTGGGCGGCCGCGGTTCACCGCCGTCATTGTTCGCGCTAGTGCACAGTTTCGCCTCGCTCACCCATTGGGGCGGCCAGATTGTCTCCGGCGTGGCCATCAATTTCGTTGCTGCCGGCTCCGCCATCATTCTCGGCCAGGTTCCGGCAGGGCGCGCGCTGGGGTTCCTGGAAGCTTTTCGAACTTTCTGGATCACGCCTCAACCCGAATTGCGTGTGCTTGTTGGACAAATTAGGTCACTAGATTCGGATTTAGGATAGATTCAGGAGGCTTCGAATTTCTAACGCTCGCGACCTCGCAGGTCGTTCACGTCAGCACGAAGGCGTTTAACTCTACGTGTCTTATTGGCAGCTATGCGCCCAATCTCGGACGCTGGACTCGCCAACCCCGGATCCGGAAACCTGACGTTTTTTCAGTTCAGTCCGACGCACGAGCCATGCTGAACAGCAGCGCCTCTCGATCTGACGGGCGAGTCAGGCAGCCGTCGAAGCGGGCGGAGCCTGCCCGGCAGCAGCCTTTTTTGTAGCAGTCGCCGGCGGCTGGACCAATTCAGAAGGGCTAGTTTCGGCTAAGAGTTCAACTGCCTCAGTTGAGGCGGCCTCGCCCTTGAATAGGCTCGATATGGATGCGGCCACTTTGGTCTTGCTCGTCGTGTCAGGCTCGACAACCTCCTGCATGGGCAATCTGAGATTCGCTAGACTCTCCACAAACGCCTCGAAGTGAGGTATCGCCGCTGAAGGATCCTCGTCCAGGGCGAACTCGCGGCGGATGACCTGGATGCGGATGCGGACGTCGTCGGACTGCGGCGTGTCGTCGAGCTGGCTCTGGATCTCCTCGAGGATCTCGGCACCCTGCTCGCAAGTCCCGCTGCTCTTGTGATCGCGGATGAAGATCCTGTGATAGCGCATGATCATTGCCCCGAGGCGTTCGCGGTTCGCTTCCCGCTGTGCCTGCCGCCTCGCCTTGTTTACAGCCTTGAAGAGGCTGGACATGCGCTCGAGAAAGATGTCGATAGGCCCCTGGAGCTCACCCTTATCTCGCTCGATTGTCTCAACGACGGCGCGTGCGAAGCCGAGCTTCTCGATATGTCCGCTCTCTGCCTTGGCGACCGCCTGAATGGCGGCGAACATCGACTTGCCGGTTTCAATCTGGGCCTGAATGCTTTGCAGGGAGATGGTAGGAGCTTCCGTATCGCGAAACCGCGTGATCTCGCCGATGCACGCGTTCATCGCGGCGGTGGCGAGTTCAACGGGGATCAGGTCCTCAATCTCCTTCACCTCGACGCCGTCTGCGAGTTCAAGTGCTCCCAGCTGCAAGACATGTTGGCTGTCGATCAGGCGCTTCGCCTTCTTGTCCGTCCGCATATGGCTGGCCGCATCGTTGCCTGCGGGGTCAGAGTCGAGGAGGGCGACAACAGGCGGCTTGTCGGTATCCCGACCTCTGATCAGGTAGAGCATGTAAGGGATCTCGCTCGCCGATCCGCAGGGCACAATTACTAGATTGTTGAGGTCGAGGGTCTCGGCCGTTACGCCAGGCCGCCTCTGCCGCATGATTCGGAGCGGCTCCGGCGAGAAGCACCTGCTCCGTGATCCCCTCGACGAGCAAGTTGACTGACCCCACGAAGGCCGTCTCGCCGACGAACGCACCGAAGGCAGAGCGAAGGGGCTCATAGTGGTTTCGCGAAACGTTTCGAACAACCCGGGTGCCATCATAGCCGCGCCCCTTCTCGAGCACTCGGATACGCTCGGCGTAGTTTTTGTCCAGCAGGAACGGCGAGTGCGTGACGTAGATCACCTGCACCGGTGGGCGGCCGTCCTGAGGGTCGGCAAGATCCTGGAGGACTTTCATGAGGTCCTGCTGAGCCTCGGCGGAGAGGTAGGTATCTGGTTCGTCCATTAGTAAGAGGCTTTCGCGCTCAGTCTGTGGACGGTGCGACTGGGCTTGGATGAGATATGAGAGGAAGTATTTGAGGCCGCTGCTGCGCTCGTCAAAGGTATACTCGGTCCCCGTACGGTCCCTGATCGTGAATACCAACTCGTGTTCGCGCGGTGTGACCTTCAGCGAGAAATCACGGTCCTGGACCCACCACTTTTTGAAGTTGAGGTAGCGCTCCAGTTGTTCGTTAATGGCTTCCACTAGCGCGTTGGCGTAGCCCTCCTTGCCGTCCGCGATCGCCTCCCGCAGATCCTTCAGCCTGGCCGGCTCGACGTTGCCGAGCTTCAAGAGCAAATCGCGCGCGAGAGCGAGCGACTTCTCCGCGCCATCTACGCGGCGAGCCTCGCGGAGGGCGTTCGCGATTGGTGACAGCGCCAGCCGTATATTGGGAGCGTTGGCGGCGAATATTTTATCATCTCCCAGCATCTCCGCGAAGCTGCCGGCGACTTCGAGCAGCGTTGTGCGCTGTCTGCGGTCGGAGATGCTGCTGGGCTGGGCGTCCCCATTCGCCAGCCAGTGCAGGGGGACCGCTGCGGGTAAGGCGACGTCCGGCATGATACGGAAGGGCTTCGGCAGGATGTCGGCGAGCGGTTGTGCCACTGAGGACGCCTCGACCACGTGCTTCTTCCAACCTTTATCGGGGTCTGGGGTCCAAATGTCGAGCGCCTCGGGCGTCTCCCTGAACATCATGAAGCGGTCGAACTTTACATCTTTTGCGCCGGCGACGTTGGCGATCGCTTCCGCCTCGTCCGACTCGACCATACTCCAACCGAGGCCAAGGTGCGGCCAGCAGGTCGCCTCCCGCTCCACGCTGAAGAAAGGCGAGTAGCGGCAGAGATCGCGCTGCTCGAAGCCAATCCCTGACACGGCCTTCTCGACCGCACTCAGAAGGTGACTCTTCCCAGATTCGTTCGCGCCGACGATGGTCGTAATCCGACTGTCGAACTCGACCTCAACGTAGGGATACCAGGCGTCACGAAACATTTCCCAATCGCCCTTGGGCTGGGCATGGGGCGTCGCCTTGCGGATATGGTCGAAGTTAAACGACTTGTAGAAGCGCGCATAGACGGTTGAAAGTCTCATGGTCAATCCATGTAAAGATGGTGTCAGCCGCAGTAATCTGCGAACGCCGGAAGCGCGAACGAATGGAGTACTTTGCATGCCTGAACCAAGCGCACAAGATAGGCCGCGCCATCGGCTAGGGAGCTTGAATCGTTTTCAACATCAATAATTGCAGATTCGTGGCCGAATATACGGCAGAGTCCGAGACGAGGCAGTTCTTCCAAGACGATCGCTGCCGAAGGAGCCTCCAGCGAACGGCGGCTACCCTAACGGTTGCTGCTGAAAGCTGCGGGTCACCGTCCGGCCCTAGGCCGAATGTCAGGAACGCGCCGCATCGCTGCCGTTGTGGTCGGGTAGCGGTGAGCGGCGAAAGGCCGTTCACAATACTGAGACTTGAACTGGCGACGACAGGCCACGGCAAACCAGACGAGATGTCCGGGTGACGGGGCCCGGCCTCAAAACCGCCTTCCGCGTCCCGCTCGGCGTCAATTCGCTCAAGGTAGTCAGAGAAGGATAGCGCGTCACGAGACCTCGCAGCAACTCGATCCGCTGGGCCTCCTCGAGATAGCGCGCTCTGCCCAAAAAATTGCGTACATTCCATTTGTTGAAATCGAATTTTGTCCCGAGCATATCCAGCCCCACGAAGAAGGCCGTTGGTCGGTCCGACATCGGCAGCAACTCGACCCAAGCGAAAAGTGCGGGCAGCTCGTGGTCTCGTATCCATTTACGATCGCCATGTTCGGCCATCACCGCTTCAAGCCCACTCAAGATTGTGTCGGCAGGAACAACGAGGCCACCAACGACCATGCGTTGCGCTAGCTCGCGCCTTACACCATGGGTAATGTTTCCAATCAGAATTTCATTGAACTCTGCGGCTCGATCGCCATGAGGCATGAGGACGGCACATCCAACAAACCGCGCGACGCGTACCAGGTCATTAGGGGAACCTTCCTCCTTGACTGTGTGGGCAGCCGCTATGAGAACTTCGGCAATATCGCACGTCTGGGCTCGGTCTCTGGAGCGGTTTGCAGCAGCGCGCGCAAAGTCGGGCCAATTGCCGAACTTGCCCTCCGGCATCGGCTCGTGCCGCTGCTGCCAGATCACTTGCAGCCCGACGGCAGCTTCGGCACCAAACTCCCGGTCAAGGAGGCAACGTTTTAAAACGGCCTCGGCGTCTTCGGTGCCAATGGTCGTAAGTACGACGCGGTACTCGTGGACATGCGAGATCCGCATTTCGTCCAGGGCGTGTCGGTTGGACTTGTTGGCCGCAAACGCAACCTTGGCAGCATGAACGCCTGCCAGATCGGCTCCGAGCATATCGTCCAGAATCGGCACTTGACTGGCGTCAGGAACCCGCAAGTAAGCCGTGCCATGTGATGGCGCGAAGCTGATTGAGCGATGAGCTGCCGCCCCTTGCATCGACGAGACCATCTCGCACCATCGGTAGTCTTTAGCCGAAACAGAGTGAGGTCAGCCGGCGCGTGCGGCCTTTGTGCGATTACGTCCACCTGCCGCTCTTTTAACGCTACGCACGGAGACGGCTTTGGGAGCCACGACGTCGCCGAGCCGCTCTATACGGAGGGGCGCGCGCGAGGGAAGGCGAACGACGAGTTCGAGTTGCCCCCCGATCGCCTCGACGTAGCTCTTAAGAGTAGACAAGTACATGTCGGCTTGTTTCTCGATCTTCGAGACCGAAGGCTGCTTGATCTTGAGGACCGAAGCGATTTCGGCCTGGGCCTTTCCAGCGGCACGCCGCAAATCGCCGAGACTCTCGACTTCTCCCCTTAACTCTTCGAAACGCGCGTCGACCCGCTCCCGACGATCCTCGGGGAGCGCAGCGATTAGGTCATCAAGCTTGCGTCCCATCACTTCTTCTCCTTCTTCGCCGCCGCCAAACGGTCGAGATGCCCTTGATAGCGCTTGTCCGCCTTGGCGATCAGACTTTTATAGAAGCGCTTCTCACTCACGCCCGACTTATCGCCGGCGACGAGCAGGATCGCCTTCCGCTTCCGATCGAATGCGAACGCAACCCGCCAGACACCATCATCAGCGTCGAAGCGAAGTTCTTTCATGTTCGCGAACGACGAGTCATTCAAGGTATCCGCATGCGGTCGCCCCAGCTGGGGCCCGAACACACCGAGCAGCTTAGCCGAAGCCAATAGCTCATCTTGGACTGTCTGGGGCAACGCCTCGAACTCCCCATCGAACTTATCGCCAAAAACGACTTCCCAAGTCATATATAGCCCCTAGGCTATGTAGTCAACATCATCAAGCTGCCGAACGATAGTCTGCGGCCGAAACAAGGTATGCGCGGTCGACGATAGTCCGGCCGCCGTTGACACGACTGGCAATTCGCGACCTGTCTGCGCTATCGAGCGGCATCGTCACCGGCGTTCTGACGGGCATGGCCGGCGCGTAGCTGTCGCTTGCCCAGAAACCCGGCTTGTCGTGAAGGATATGACCGCCAGCAAGGGTTCCATCGCGCCGGCAGCGCTCACCGTCGCCAAATATGGAAACCGGTGCCGGCGAGGTTCGCGTGTCTGGCGGGGAAGGTCCCTGGCCCGGAGGTGAAGCCGGCGAGGCGCTTGCGCTGGTCCATGCGTAATCGTGCGGAGGACCGCGCCGCGCCGCGCTGTGCATCGCATCTCTCGTCCCGCTGCGCTGCTGAGGCCTCTTCTGTCAGGCGGTCTAGGTTTCGCGCTTCGGGCCGAGCAGGAACACTGTCAGGGCGGCGGCGAACGTGGCAACAGCACTGTAGGCAATGGCACTGGCAATCCCGGCATTGTCCACCAATACTCCGCCGAAAATCGCGCCGGCTGCGATTGCCACTTGGAATGCTACGACCATCAGCACACCGGCGCTTTCGGCCTGCTCGGGAACGGCCCGCCGCACCATCCACGTCTGCAATCCCACCGGCACCGCGCCGAAAGCAAAGCCCCACGCTGCAACCGCAATCGCCGAGGCGAAGGCCGATGCTCCCGTCGTCAGCAGCGAAACAGCGGCTATCGCTATGAGCAGCGGTGCAAGGGCCGCGACTGCCTTGAGACTGTACTCCGCTAGAAGCCCGCCGGCCAAATTGCCGAAGAATCCGCCGATGCCAAAAGCAAGCAACACAAGCGAGATCGTCTCGACGTCAAGCGCGGGAATCTTCTCGAGGAAGGCGCGGATATAAGTGATTCCGGCGAAGTGGCCGGAAGCGACCAGCAGGACGACCACAAGCGCGACCTTGACCATCGGAATCTTAGCCACATCCAGCAGGCTGCGGAAGCTAGCCACTCCAATCGGAGGCAGTCTCGGAATGGTTATGAGTTGCACCAGCAGTGTAGCCGCGCCGCCGACTGCGGCGAGCATGAAGGCGCTTCGCCATCCCCAGATATCGCCGACATAAGCGCCGATTGGAGCTGCGCAAACGGTAGCCACGGAAACGCCGGTGAGGATGATCGACATAGCGCGCGGCAGGAGGTGGCTTGGAACGAGCCGCATCGCCAGTGTTGCCGACATCGACCAGAAGCCTCCGAGCGCTATGCCGAGCACGACGCGTGCAGTCAGGAGAACCGCCAGCGACCACGCGCCGGCCGCCAGAACGTCCGACAGGATCAGCAGCAGCGTCATCGCCCACATGACGATCCTGCGGTCCAGGCGCTTTGTGATGATGGCCACCGTCGGCGCCGAGATCGCCCCGACGATAGCGGTCGCCGTCATCGCTTGTCCAGCCGCTCCCTCGGTGATACCGAGATCATGTGCGAGCGGCGTGAGCAGGCTAACAGGCAGAAACTCTGCCGTGACCAGCCCGAAGGTGCCCAAGGAAAGCGAAATGACCGCACCCCATGCGGGACCAGACGGTGGGACGGGCTTTTCTGGGTCGTGCAGAACAGCGTCCATGACGCCTGCTGCGGATTGGGTCATGAACGAAGTCTCCACTTTGATGCAATGCAACGTGATGTTGGCTGCCTTGACCCAAATCTAAAAACACAAGCGCATTTCCCGGCGGCGTTGCACGGAGGAGGGAATGTTCATTGCTTCGCGATATTTTGTGACGGTGCGGCGCGCAACATCGATGCCGGTTTCCTTCAGCCGGACAGCGATGTCCTCATCGGAAAGCACGTCGCCGGGAGATTCTGCGGCAATGATCGCTTTGATCCGATGCCGGACAGCTTCGGCGGAGTGCGCATCGCCGCCTTGGCAGGACGCGATCGCGACGGTGAAAAAATACTTGAGTTCAAAGACTCCGCGCGGGGTAAGCATGTACTTGTTCGAGGTCACCCGGCTTACCGTCGACTCGTGCACGCCGATCGCGTCAGCGACGGTTCTAAGATTGAGAGGCCGCAGGTGGGCGACGCCATGTTCCAAAAAGGCATCCTGCTGACGCACGATTTCAGCCGCAACCTTAACAATCGTCTTGGCGCGCTGATCGAGGCTGCGGATCAGCCAGTTCGCGTTTTGCAAGCATTCGTCGAGAAATGCTTGATCTTTCGAATTTTGGGCAGTCTGACGCGAGACTTCGGCATAGTAGCTTTGGTTGATCAGCAGCTTTGGCAGCGTGGCGGGATCAAGTTCGATCTGCCACCCGCCTTGCGGTGAGGGCGTGACCCAGACATCGGGTATGATTGATTCAGACGCACCGGATTGGAATCGGTTCCCAGGCTTGGGATCGAGCGCCCGAATCTCATGCATCATGTCGAGAAGGTCTTCTTCATCGACGCCGCAATGCTGCTTCAGTGCCTCAAAATCCCGTCGCGCAAGCTTTTCAAGATGGGCAACCAAAGCTGCCATTGCCGGGTCGAGCCGGTTTCGCTGGCGCAACTGGATCTCGAGGCATTCTCTGAGACTTCGCGCAAAAACTCCCGGTGGATCAAATTGCTGCAAGGTTCCGAGAACCCGTTCCACAACAGCCTCACGGACATTCAGGCTCTCGGCCAGCTCCAAAAGGTTTGCCCGAATATAGCCAGTGTCTTCCAGATCGGCGGCAAGCTGGCCAGCGATCAGCCGCTCCTGTGGTGTGAACGCAGTGAGGGCGATCTGACGAGCGACATGGTCGTGCAATGTTTCGGCGAGGGTGGCAAACTCGTCGAGGGAAGGGCCATTGCCCGGCGGGTTGTTGGTCGTGTTGCGAAGTGATTTCCATTGCCCGAGCCGTTCAGGCAACCCTGCCCCGGTCGGTCCGTCAACGGCGTTTGCGCCTGGGCCGACAGGCTGATCCGCTCCCGAAATCGAAACGTCGTCAAAAGGCCCGCCATCGCTTGATGCAGATTCCAAAAGCGGGTTCTTCTCGATTTCCCGCTCCACGAACTGATGCAGTTCAGTATGCGCCAGTTGCAGCAGGCGAATCGACTCAATGAGTTGAGGCGATGCGACCATGGATTGCTTCTGGCGCTGAAGCAGGCTTGCTGAGGATTGCATGGTGAGCGCGATAATCCTGTCGAGGAGCCTCTTGGGGCCGGCAATGGCACCAGTGAGACGTATTCTAGGTCATGCGGCGGCTTTCAGCGTTTCGAGAACGTTTTGCGGGGACGAGACGCCATAGGGGTCGGCCTCGCAGTTGTCGGAGAAACCTTCCTCCTCGAACCAGTGCTCCACCACGCCATTGTTGATCAGGGCGGCGTAGCGCCAGGAGCGCATCCCGAAGCCGAGATTGTCCTTGGCGACCAGCATGCCCATTTTGCGTGTGAACTCGCCTGAGCCATCGGGGATGAGCTCGACCTGCTTCAGGCCCAAGGACTTCCCCCACGCATTCATGACGAAGGCATCGTTGACTGAGAGGCAGTAAATCGCGTCAATTCCCTGCTTCACAAACTCATCATAGAGCTCTTCGAACTTGGGCAGTTGGTAGGTGGAGCAGGTCGGGGTGAAGGCGCCAGGCAGCGAGAACAGGATGACCCGCTTGCCGGCAAAGTAGTCGTCAGATGTCTTTTCTTGCCAGCGATATGGATTTGGCCCCTGGACTGACCTATCGTGAACACGCGTGAGAAAGGTGACGAAGGGAACTTTCTTTTGAACTGTCATCAAGTTGCTCCTAAAGAAGAAAACTGGCGCTGAATTCTGGCAGAGGCTGGCGCAATACCGAGCAAAGGCTCGTATGCCCGGCACGGAATGAGGACCTCGCGGCTCGCAACCTCCTTTTTCCCTCCCGACGTATAGGAACGTCTTGGCGGCTGGTCTTGGCCACCCGAACGCAATCGATCTGAGCGAGCTGGACACCGTCGAGCCGCTTGGTTCCCACGGCTATGGCGCCGGAAGCGGGATCGGTCACTCGCGATCGTGCATTTGGAAAAGGGATAGCGGCCGGAAGTAGCCAATATCGCAAGCATGTGGGGGCCTGAAATGTGACTTCACGCAACAGACCCGCGGCACTGAACTGGTTCAGCGTGTTGCCGATGTGTGGCAGCGACCCGCCGACCTTGGCTTGGGTGACCCTTTGATGGGGCTCTTGGGCACTCACACGCTGAACAGAACCGGTAGACGGCAATTGCGTGAGCGCCACGTGTTGGCGTGCCGGCATCGGACCAGCCATGCGCAAAGCGGCTGCCGAGCACGGACCTCCGGAGGAGACGATGTCCCGATGTTCAGCGGGAACGGGCACCGTCTCCTCAGGCCACGGTCTAGAGCTTCGCGTGTCGGGCATTGGTGCAAGTCGCTTTCATCGTGATTTGATGGGCTCTAACCAGGAGCAGCAAGCGGCGTGCCATTTCAAATAGGAGATGCTTTTGGACCGCCCCTTCTTCTCGGAGGCCGTGCCTTACAAGATCGGGAGCGCGCTATACCGCCTCGTCACACAGGCAACAACGATGCTGTATGGTGCGGATATTCGGCGCTTCAGCCCTAGCTGGGCAAAGACGAACCGGAAGCCGAGCCGACGCACTACCTGAGGCTGGCGGGCACTCCAGTCATTGCGTAGCGTGTGCCGCTAGCGTTCTTGGGTGCGCATTCGCGAACACGCGCCTGTCGCAGCAACCATGAGCGCGCGCTCTTGGGCAAGCGCCCTTACTCCGTGAGGATCGAATTCCCCAATTGTGTCTGTTTGCCGCCCTCTTATGTTCGAAACTGGACCAGAATGTCGCAAGCCCGACCGAAAGGTCGCCGAGGCGTACTATCCGACACTGTTCTGTCGCCTTTGTTGGCCCGCGACACCGGCCTATTTCGCCGAGCTGTTGTCTGGCCTCAGGCTAACCCGATGAAAAGCAATCACAATTTTTTTCTTCTGCGTGGTCGGCCAAATTGGCACGAGTTTTGAAGCTCCTTCGTTGCGGGCCGGGAGCCGCCGACCGACCTTTCATTTCGTGGATGGCACCGCGATCGATGGAACGAAGAAAGAAAAGCAAAATGTCAAATCCGCATCAGATAGCATTCTATGGGAAGGGGCCTCGGCGAAACCGCCCCCTACCAAACAGGCTCGCCGCCCTTGTCGACCCTTGCGCAGGAAATTTTGATGGCCGGCTGCGACTCAAAGGCCCGCCACACTCGCCTTATCCTGAACTCGAAGGCGCAGGATAACGTTCTGCATCTCGCCGCGCGGTATGCCTAGGCAGCTACACGTTGGCCGACCTTGATAATCGAATCGGGCTACGCTGCGGAGGACGTTGTCTACATGCCTTCCTAAGCCATTCGCTGCCCGCAGCGCCTGCCGGTCACCTTCCGCCCTTCCATCGCTTAGAAATCAAGTGCCACCATGTCCGAACAACGCTTGCCGACGCTGCCGATGTGGCGCGTCGATCACATCGAGCCCTCGCCCAAGATGTTGGCGCTAGGCGCCAACGGTCCGATCCACCGCGTGCGCTTCCCGTCCGGGCACGAAGGCTGGTGGGTGACAGGCTACGATGAAGCCAAGGCGGTGCTGTCCGACGCGGCGTTCCGGCCCTCGGGAATGCCGCCGGCGGCATTCACCCCGGATTCGGTGATTCTCGGTTCGCCGGGGTGGTTGGTCTCGCACGAGGGGGGCGAGCATGCCCGGTTACGCACGATCGTGGCGCCGGCCTTCAGCAACCGCAGGGTGAAGCTGCTCGAGCAGCAGGTCGAGGCGATCGCCGCGCAGTTGTTCGAGACGCTGGCGGCCCAGCCCCGGCCCGCCGACCTGCGGCGCCACCTCTCCTTTCCGCTTCCGGCCATGGTCATCAGCGCGCTGATGGGCGTGCTCTACGAGGATCACGCCTTTTTCGCCGGGCTGTCCGACGAGGTGATGACGCACCAGCATGAAAGCGGTCCGCGCAGCGCGTCGCGCCTGGCCTGGGAAGAACTGCGCGCCTACATTCGCGGCAAGATGCGGGACAAGCGCCAGGATCCTGGCGACAACCTGCTGACGGATCTGCTCGCGGCGGTCGACCAGGGCGAGGCGACCGAGGAAGAGGCGATCGGCCTGGCGGCTGGCATGCTGGTGGCGGGGCACGAGAGCACCGTCGCGCAGATCGAATTCGGCCTGCTGGCCATGTTCCGCCATCCGCAACAGCGCGAACGCCTGGTCGGCGATCCATCCCTGGTGGACAAGGCGGTGGAGGAAATCCTGCGCATGTACCCGCCGGGCGCGGGCTGGGACGGCATCATGCGCTATCCGAGGACCGACGTGACCATCGCGGGCTTGGATATTCCTGCGGAGAGCAAGGTGCTTGTCGGCCTGCCGGCGACGTCGTTCGATGCGCGCCATTTCGACGACCCGGAAATCTTCGACATCGGACGCGACGAAAACCCGCACCTGGCGTTCTCCCATGGGCCGCACCACTGCATCGGCGCGGCGCTGGCCAGGCTGGAACTCAAGGTGGTGTTCGGTTCGATCTTCCAGCGCTTTCCCGCGCTGCGCCTGGCCGTGGCGCCCGAAGAACTGAAGTTGCGCAAGGAGATCATCACTGGCGGGTTCGAGGAGTTCCCGGTGCTCTGGTGATGCGCGGACGCCGCCGGGAATCGCGATCTTCTCCGCAATTTGCCGGCGCGCCTGGCGCGCGCCGGTCAGATCAGCCAGCCAACAGGTAACCAAGATGGACGTGCAAGAAACCACGGCAGCATGCCGGGACGCCTTCGCCGAACTGGCGTCGCCAGCGTGCATCCACGACCCGTATCCGTTCATGCGGTGGTTGCGCGAGCACGATCCGGTGCATCGCGCGGCGTCGGGCCTCTTTCTGTTGAGCCGCCACGCCGATATCTACTGGGCGCTCAAGGCCACGGGCGATGCTTTTCGGGGACCGGCGCCGGGCGAACTGGCGCGCTATTTCCCGCGTGCGGCGACCAGCCTGTCACTCAATCTGCTGGCGTCCACGCTAGCGATGAAGGAACCACCGACGCATACGCATCTGCGCCGGCTGATCTCGCGCGATTTCACCATGGGCCAGATCGACAACCTGAGGCCGACCATCGCTCGCATCGTCGCAGCGCGCCTGGACGGCATGGCGCCCGCGCTGGAGCGCGGGGAGGCGGTGGACCTGCATCGGGAATTCGCGCTGGCCTTGCCCATGCTGGTTTTCGGCGAACTGTTCGGCATGCCCCAGGACGACATGTTCGGGCTCGTCACCGGCATCAGCGCCATTCTGGAAGGCCTGAGCCCGCACGCCAGCGATGCCCAGCTCGCCGCGGCGGACGCGGCCAGCGCCAGGGTGCAGGCCTACTTCGGCGACCTCATACAGCGCAAGCGCATCGATTCCCGCCACGACATCGTGTCAATGCTGGTCGGCGCACACGACGACGATGCCGACATGCTGTCGGATGCGGAATTGATCAGCATGCTCTGGGGCATGCTGCTGGGCGGCTTCGCCACCACTGCGGCGGCCATCGGCCATGCAGTCCTGGCGATGCTGGCGTATCCCGAACAGCGGCACTGGCTGAAGGGAGATGCCGTGGGGGTGAAGGCATTCGTCGAAGAAGCCCTGCGCTACGACGCGCCCGCCATGTTCAGCTCCATTCCGCGTATCGCCCAGCGCGACATCGAACTGGGCGGCGTGGTGATCCCGAAGAACGCGGACGTGCGCGTGTTGATCGCGGCCGGCAATCGCGACCCGGACGCCTTCGCCGATCCCGACCGCTTCGATCCCGTGCGGTTCTACGGCACCAGTCCTGGCATGTCGATCGACGGGAAGATCATGCTGACCTTCGGCCACGGCATCCACTTCTGCCTGGGTGCGCAACTGGCCCGAGTGCAGTTGGCCGAGAGCCTGCCGCGGATCCAGGCGCGCTTCCCCACGCTGGCATTGGCCGAGCAGCCGACCCGGGAGCCCTCCGCGTTCCTTAGGACGTTCCGCGCGCTGCCGGTGCGGCTGCATGGGCAGGAGGGCTGAGATGCGCGTCCTGGTCGATCAGGATCTGTGCGGAACTACCGGGCAGTGCGTGCTGACGCTGCCGGGCATCTTTCGCCAGCGCGAACCGGACGGCGTGGCCGAAGTGTGCGTGGCGACGGTCCCGCAGGCGCTGCACGCCGCCGTGCGGCTTGCGGCCAACCAGTGCCCGGTCGCCGCCATTCGGGTGATCGAAAGCGACGCTGGCCATGACGAGCGCGCCAGCGCCGACCCTGCGCCTTCTCAGGCGGAGGCCGAGCGGCATGCTGCGAAAGACCAATGCAATTCAGGAGACACGATGGGACGGTTTGAAGGCAAGGTGGCCGTGGTGACCGGCGCCGGCGCCGGCATCGGCCAGGCATGCGCTCTCGCCATCGCGCGCGGGGGCGGCAGAGTGGTGGTGGCCGACATTGATGGCTCGGCGGCCATCGCCTGCACCGCGCAGATCGCGGCCGAAGCAGGCCACGCGCTGCCCATAGCCATGGATATCACCGATGAGCAGGCGGTGGCAGGGCTGTTCGAGACGGCGGAGCGGCACTTCGGGGGGGTCGACCTGCTGGTGAACAACGCGAGCGCCATGCATCTGACCCCGCGCGACCGCGCGATCCTCGACCTGGACCTGGCAGTCTGGGACCAGACCATGGCGACCAATCTGCGCGGCACGCTGCTCTGCTGCCGGCAGGCCATCCCACGGATGATCGCCCGCGGCGGTGGCGCGATCGTCAACATGTCGTCGTGCCAGGGGCTCAGCGGTGACACGGCGCAGACGTCCTACGCCGCGTCGAAGGCGGCGATGAACATGCTCTCGGCTTCGCTCGCCACCCAATACGGTCATGCGCAGATCCGCTGCAACGCCGTTGCGCCGGGTCTCGTCATGACCGAGCGTCTCCTCGCCAAGCTGGACGAGTGCATGCAACGGCATCTGCGCCGGCACCAGCTCCTGCAGCGCGTCGGCCGCCCCGAGGACGTGGCCGCGCTCGTGGCGTTCCTGCTCTCCGACGATGCTGCGTTTATCACAGGCCAGGTCGTGTGCATCGATGGCGGCATGCTGGCGCATGTGCCGACATACGCCGACGGTGGCAACAGCTGCGCCGCGCGCCCTGCCGGCGACACCGAATCGGCGGCGGCGGCGCGCTGCTGATGGACATGCTGCTCAACCCACTCAACCGTCGGCACCGGCTGCGATGCGACATCCCGGTCATGCCTGGCGCTTTCCCCCTGGTCGGGCATCTTCCCGCCATTGTCTGCGACCTGCCGCGCCTGCTGCAGCGCGCAGAACGGACGCTGGGCAGCCACTTCTGGCTGGATTTCGGCCCTGCCGGACACCTGATGACCTGCGTGGATCCGGAAGCGTTCGCACTGCTCCGGCACAAGGACGTGTCCTCGGCGCTGATCGAAGAGATCGCGCCCGAATTGCTTGGCGGAACGTTGGTTGCCCAGGACGGCGGCGCGCACCGGCAGGCGCGCGATGCGATCAAGGCGGCGTTCCTGCCCAAGGGGCTGACCCAGGCCGGCATCGGCGACCTGTTCGCGCCCGTCATCCGGGCGCGGGTGCAGGCGTGGCGCGACCGCGGCGAGGCAACCATCCTGCGCGAAACCGGCGACCTGATGCTCAAGCTCATCTTCAGCCTCATGGGAATCCCCGCGCAGGACCTGCCGGGATGGCATCGCAAGTACCGGCAACTGCTGCAGCTGATCGTCGCGCCCCCGGTCGACCTGCCCGGACTGCCCTTGCGGCGCGGCCGCGCCGCCCGCGACTGGATCGACGCGCAGTTGCGCCAGTTCGTCCGCGACGCGCGCGCGCATGCCGCGCGCACCGGGTTGATCAACGACATGGTGAGCGCCTTCGATCGCAGCGACGATGCGCTCTCCGATGACGTCCTGGTCGCCAATATCCGCTTGCTGCTGCTTGCCGGTCACGACACCACTGCTTCGACGATGGCCTGGATGGTGATCGAGCTGGCGCGGCAGCCTGTGCTGTGGGACGCCCTCGTCGAGGAGGCTCAACGCGTGGGCGCGGTGCCGACCCGGCACGCGGACCTGGCGCAGTGTCCGGTCGCCGAGGCGCTGTTCCGCGAGACACTGCGTCTGCATCCGGCGACCACGCTCTTACCGCGTCGCGCGCTGCAGGAATTGCAACTCGGCCAACGGCGCATTCCCGCGGGCACCCATCTGTGCATCCCGCTGCTGCATTTCTCGACCTCGGCGCTGCTGCACGAGGCGCCTGATCAGTTCCGCCTGGCGCGGTGGCTGCAACGCACGGAGCCGATCCGGCCGGTGGACATGCTGCAGTTCGGTACCGGCCCACACGTCTGCATCGGCTACCACCTGGTATGGCTGGAAATGGTGCAGTTCTGCATCGCCTTGGCGCTGATCATGCACAAGGCCGGGGTGCAGCCGCGGTTGCTGAGCGGCGTCGAAAAAGGCCGGCGCTATTACCCGACCGCACATCCGTCCATGACAATCCGCATAGGCTTCTCATGAGCTGGCATCGCATGCCCCGTGTGGCGAGGCAGCGGCGCCGGCGAGGCGCGGCATTGCTGCACTCGGCGCACGCGCTCGGTGCGACGCCGGCAACACCGCGGCGGCTTGGCGATCGCCGTGGCCCTCTCGTGTCAGGTACAAGGACATGAAAAACTTGCAGACTGGTTCCACGCTACACGACGACCGAACTGGCGTTTCCGCCCTCGGCGGATTGGGTGCGCAGGCGCCCGGCGCCTCCGGCGGGCTGCTGCCGGAGATCTGGATGCAGGACGGCGCAAAGCGGGTCGAACAGGCGCTGGCGCGTCTTCTCTGCGCCGAAGACGACGGTGAGACAGAGCTGATGGCGGCGATGCGCTACGCCACCTTGCATGGCGGGAAGCGCACCCGCGCCTTGCTCTGTCTGGCTGCCGGCGCACTGGCCGACACGCCGGCGCACATGCTCGACGACGTCGGCGCCGCCATCGAGATGATGCACGCCTGTACCCTGGTCCACGACGACCTGCCCGCGATGGACGACGACGTGCTTCGCCGCGGCCTTCCGACCGTGCACGTCAAGTTCGGCGAAGCCACTGCGATCCTGGTCGGCGATGCGCTGCAGGCGCACGCCTTCCTGACCCTGGCGAGCCTGGATGCGCCGGGCGACAACCGTATCGCGCTCGTGCGCGAACTGGCGCAGGCCGTGTCCGCCGAGGGTGCCGCAGGCGGACAGGCCATGGATCTGTCGCTGGTCGGAAAGCACGCCGAGCTGGACAGGATCGTGGCGATGCACCGGATGAAGAGCGGAGCGCTAGTGCGTGCGTCCGTTCGCATGGGCGCGCTATGCGCCATCGCGGAGGATGCCGCGCACGCTGCGCTGTACTGTGCGCTCGATCGGTACACCGCCTGTTTCGGCCTGGCGTTGCAGGTGGTCGACGACATTCTCGACGCGACAGCGGATACCGCGACGCTGGGCAAGACCCCCGGCAAGGACGCGGCGGCGCAGAAGCCGACCTGCGCGTCGATCATGGGGCTGCAGGCAGCGCGCCAGTTCGCGCTGGATTTGTTGCGCGACGCCGGGGAAGCCATCGCCCCGCTGGGGCCGCGTGCGGAACGGTTGGCGCAGATACTGCAGCGGGCCAACGGGTATCTGTTCAAGCACGCGCCATGCGCATGAGCACGCCCGTCCGCATGGAGTCGCCCCTGTGCCGCTGCGATCGGCCGGCGGCAGCGGTGCCATGCTGCACTGTCTCCGAGTCCGCGGCGATGTGCGCGGCGTCTGCCGATCCTGGTTCTCGTCAACCGTCTGCAGAAGGAACATCCTGCGTGAACGCGCTGTCCGAACAGATCCTTTCCGAATTGCGCCACCTGCTGAGCGAGATGAGCGACGGCGGGAGCGTCGGTCCGTCCGTCTACGACACGGCGCGAGCTCTGCAGTTCCACGGCAACGTCACTGGTCGGCAGGACGCATACGCGTGGCTCATCGCGCAGCAACAGGCCGATGGCGGATGGGGAAGTGCGGACTTCCCGCTGTTCCGCCATGCGCCCACGTGGGCGGCGTTGCTGGCATTGCAGCGTGCCGATCCTCTTCCCGGGGCTGCCGACGCAGTCCAGGCTGCAACCCGGTTCCTCGAGCGCCAGCCCGATCCCTACGCGCATGCGGTGCCGGAAGACGCGCCGATCGGCGCGGAGCTGATCCTGCCGCAGTTGTGCGGCGAGGCCGCATCCTTGCTGGGCGGCGTGGCGTTTCCGCGCCACCCGGCGCTGTTGCCGTTGCGGCAAGCGTGCCTGGTCAAGCTGGGGGCGGTGGCGACGTTGCCGAGCGGCCATCCGTTGCTGCACTCCTGGGAAGCCTGGGGGACGTCGCCGACCACCGCATGCCCGGATGACGACGGCAGCATCGGCATCAGTCCGGCGGCCACCGCCGCGTGGCGTGCGCACGCCGTGACACAGGGGAGCACGCCGCAGGTCGGGCGCGCCGACGCGTATCTGCAGGCGTCATCGCGGGCGACGCGCAGCGGCATCGAAGGTGTCGTTCCCAACGTCTGGCCGATCAATGTATTCGAGCCATGCTGGTCGCTGTACACCCTGCATCTGGCCGGTCTGTTCGCGCATCCCGCGCTCGCCGAGGCGGTGCAAGTGATCGTCGCGCAGCTGGACGCTCGCCTGGGCGTGCGCGGTCTGGGCCCGGCCTTGCACTTCGCGGCCGATGCGGACGATACCGCCGTTGCGATGTGCGTCCTGCGCCTTGCAGGCCGCGACCCGGCGGTCGATGCGTTGCGCCATTTCGAAATCGGCGAGCTATTCGTCACCTTCCCCGGCGAGCGCAATGCCTCGGTGTCGACCAACATCCATGCCCTGCATGCGTTGCGGATGTTGGGAAAGCCCGCCGCCGCCACCAGCGCCTACGTCGAGGCCAATCGCAACCCGCACGGTCTATGGGACAACGAAAAATGGCACGTTTCGTGGCTGTATCCCACCGCGCATGCGGTCGCTGCGCTGGCGCAAGGCAAGCCCCAGTGGCGCGACGAGCGCGCGCTGGCGGCGCTGCTGCAGGCGCAGCGCGGCGACGGCGGCTGGGGCGCCGGTCGCGCGTCCACATTCGAGGAAACCGCCTATGCGCTGTTCGCGTTGCACGTGATGGACGGGAGCGAAGAGCCGACAGGGCGCCGGCGCATCGCGCAGGCGGTGGCGCGTGCGCTGAAGTGGATGCTCGCCCGCCATGCGGCGCATGCATTGCCGCAGACGCCGCTGTGGATCGGCAAGGAACTGTATTGCCCCACCCGGGTGGTGCGCGTGGCCGAACTCGCCGGGTTGTGGCTGGCGCTTCGTTGGGGGCGGCGCGTCCTGGCCGAGGGAGCAGGAGCGGCGCCATGATCCAGACCGAACGCGCGCTGCAGCAGGTGCTGGAGTGGGGGCGTTCCCTGACCGGGTTCGCCCACGAGCATGCCGTGGAAGCGGTCAGGGGCGGCCAGTACATCCTGCAGCGCATCCACCCGAGCCTGCGCGACACCAGCGCCCGCACCGGCCGCGATCCGCAGGACGAAACGCTGATCGTGGCGTTCTATCGCGAACTGTCGCTGCTGTTCTGGCTCGACGATTGCAACGACCTTGGCCTGATCGCGCCGGAGCAGCTCGCCGCCGTGGAGCAGGCGCTGGGGCAGGGCGGGCCGTGCGCGCTCCCCGGATTCGAAGGCTGCGCTGTGCTGCGCGCTTCGCTGGCCGCGCTCGCCTACGATCGTCGCGACTATGCTCAGCTTCTCGACGATACCCGGTGCTACTGCGCGGCGCTGCGCGCGGGACACGCGCAGGCGGCAGGGGCGGAACGCTGGTCCTACGCCGAGTACCTGCACAACGGCATCGATTCGATCGCCTACACGAACGTGTTCTGTTGCCTGTCGTTGCTGTGGGGGCTGGACATGGCGACCTTGCGCGCGCGTCCGGCGTTTCGCCAGGTCCTGCGGCTCATCTCCGCGATAGGGCGCCTGCAGAACGATCTGCATGGACGCGACAAGGACAGGTCGGCCGGCGAGGCCGACAACGCGGCAATCCTGCTGCTGCAGCGCTATCCGGCTATGCCTGTGGGGGAGTTTCTCAACGACGAGCTGGCCGGCCATATGCGCATGCTGCACCGGATGATGGCGGAAGAACGCTTTCCCGCGCCGTGGAGACCGTTGATCGAGGCCATGGCGGCCATCCGCGCGCAGTACTACCAGACCTCGACCAGCCGCTACCGCAGCGACGCTGCGGGAGGAGGCCAGCGTGCGCCGGCCTGAACGCACGGGAGGCCGCGGCGTGCGCGCGCTGCCGTCGGTCCGATCCGACGCAACGCCGTCGCCCGATGCGACGGATGGAGCGAGCATGAGCGACACCGCCCTGAGCCGGCGCAAGGACGACCATCTGGACATCGTGCTGGATCGGCGAACGGCGTCGGCCACGGTCGCCGCCGGCTGGGAGTACATCCGTTTCGAACACTGCGCATTGCCCGAGTTGGACCTGACGCAGATCGACCTGCGCGCCTCGCTGCTGGGCAAGACCATGCGCGCGCCGCTGCTGATCAGCTCAATGACCGGCGGCATGCCACGCGCCGAGGCCATCAACCGGCATCTGAGCGAGGCAGCGCAAGCCTTGGGGATCGCGATGTGCGTCGGTTCGCAGCGCGTGAGCCTGCAATCCCGCAACTCCCAGGGGCTGACGCGCGCGCTGCGCCGCCTGGCCCCAGACATTCCCTTGCTGGCCAATATCGGCGCCGCGCAACTGCGCGAGGCCGACGGCCTGGACCTGGCGCGCCGGGCGGTGGATGCGCTGGAGGCCGATGGACTCATCGTCCATCTCAATCCGCTGCAGGAAGCGGTACAGCCGGAGGGCGACCGCGACTGGCGCGGCGTCCTGGCGCAGATCGCTCGCGCTGCGCGCAGCGTGGGCGTGCCGATCGTGGCCAAGGAAGTGGGGTCGGGCCTGTCCGCTTCGGTGGCCTGTGCGCTCGTCGAGGCGGGCGTGGTGGTGATCGATGTCGCCGGCGCCGGCGGCACCAGTTGGGCCGCGGTGGAGGGCGAGCGCGCCCGCGATGCCGCCGACCGTGCAGTGGCGATGGCGTTCGCCGATTGGGGGATTCCGACCCCGGCCAGCGTGCAGGCTGTACGTCGGGCGCTGCCAAGGGTGAAGCTGATCGCGTCGGGCGGGGTCCGCGACGGCGTCGATGTGGCCAAGGCCATCCGCCTGGGCGCGGACATCGCCGGGCAGGCGGCCGGCGTGCTGCGCGCGGCTAGGGTATCCACCGAGGCGGTTGTCGCGCATTTCGAGATCGTCATCCGCCAGTTGGCCGTCGCCTGCTTCTGCACCGGCTCGGCTGATCTTGCCGCGTTGCGTCAGGCGCGCTTGTTGGCCTCGACACATCTGCCCGCTGGTTGACGCCGGCGGCGCCCGCACGTGGCGGCGGGCGCCTAGAGCCTTTCACGTTTTGATGGAAGCGTAGCCGGCGTTTGCGAAGTAGTTGTTGCATTCGGTTGCCTCGATCGTTTCAACGAGGTGGCCGATGTGGCGCCAAGTGTCCTCGACGGTACGTTTCTGAGCTTGGCGCATCCAGTGTTTGATTTTGGCAAAGGCCTGCTCGATCGGATTGAGGTCTGGGGAGTAGGCCGGTAGGTACCAAAGCCTGGCGCCGGCCGCCTTGATCATCTGCCTGATGGCCGCCGACTTATGACTTCCCAGATTATCCATGACGACGATGTCGCCGGGTTTCAGCACGGTGATGAGCTGCTGCTCGACATAGGCGCGGAAGCATTGGCCGTTGATTGGCCCGTCGAAGACGCAAGGTGCCGCGAGCCTATCGCAGCGCAGCGCGCCGAGGAAGGTCAGCGTGCGCCAGTGGCCGTGCGGGGCCAAGCCGCGCAGCCGCTCGCCCTTCGGCCCCCAACCGCGCAGCGGAGCCATGTTGGTCTTGATCCAGGTCTCGTCGATGAAGACCAGATGCTGCGGATCGAGGCCGGCCTGCCAAGAGCGCAATCGCTGACGCCTGCGGGCAATATCAGCGCGCGCCTGCTCAAGGGCGAACAGCGTTTTTTTTGAAGCTCAGGCCCTCGCGCCTCAAGAACATCCA
>NZ_JAMYOQ010000031.1:0-62172 GCF_040319905.1 Mesorhizobium sp. M0833
AAACCCCAAACAAGGGGGCGGAGCTCACAAAGACGAGCGAAATCCCTGCGATCCCGCCCCATCCAAACATCCCCGGTTACTGCGCAACAGGCCCCTTGTGGGAGAAGGTGGCCGAGCGAAGCTCGGTCGGATGAGGGGTGTTCCAGCTTGGCACCGACAGCATTCCGTCCAACACCCCTCAACCGTCTCGGCGCTTCGCGCCGATCCACCTTCTCCCACAAGAAGGGGAGAAGGGAAGACGTCATCTGGCCCTACACCTAGTAGCCCAAAGCAGCTAGTTTGCGCCCATGAATCAGCACGCCAAGCTCAAAATCGGCCACTCGGCCTGTCCGCATGATTGCCCGTCGACCTGCGCGCTCGAGGTCGAGCTGCTCGACGCCAGGCGCATCGGCCGCGTCCATGGCGCCAAGGCCAACAGCTATACGGCCGGCGTCATCTGCGCCAAGGTCGCCCGTTACGCCGATCGCGTCCATCATCCCGACCGCCTACTGAAGCCGCTGGTGCGGGCCGGCGCCAAGGGCGACGGCGCCTGGAAGGACGCGAGCTGGGAGGCAGCGCTCGACCTTGTCGCCGAGAAGTTCATTGCCGCCGAGGCGAAGTATGGGTCGGAGACGGTCTGGCCGTACTACTATGCCGGCACGATGGGGCTGGTGCAGCGCGACGGCATCGAACGGCTGCGCCATGCGAAAAAATATTCCGGCTTCTTCGGTTCGATCTGCACCAATCTGGCCTGGACCGGCTGGATGATGGGCGCCGGCGCGCTGCGCGGTCCCGACCCGCGCGAGATGGGCAAATCCGACTGCGTGGTGATCTGGGGCACCAACGCCGTGGTCACGCAGGTCAACGTCATGACCCACGCCATCAAGGCGCGCAAGGAACGCGGCGCCAAGATCGTCGTCATCGACGTCTACGAAAATGCAACGATGAAGCAGGCCGATCTCGGCCTGGTGCTGAAGCCCGGCACCGACGGCGCGCTGGCCTGCGCGGTGATGCACGTGCTGTTCCGTGACGGCATGGCCGACCGCGCCTATCTGGAGAAATACACCGACGATCCGCACGGTCTGGAAGCGCATCTTCAGACAAGGACGCCGCAATGGGGCGCTGACATCACCGGGCTTTCCGTCGACGAGATCGAGGCCTTCGCCCGTCTCGTCGGCACGACGAAGAAGACCTATTTCCGCCTCGGCTACGGTTTTTCGCGGCAGCGCAACGGTTCGGTCAACATGCATGCCGCGGCCTCGATCGCCGCGGTCACCGGCTGCTGGCAGTATGAGGGCGGCGGCGCCTTCCATTCCAATTCCGGTATCTTCAAGCTCAACCAGGAGCTGCTGGAAGGCACCAAGATGCGCGATCCCTCGATCCGCCATCTCGACCATTCGCGCATCGGCCCGGTGCTGACCGGCGCCAGGGATGCGCTCTATGGCGGTCCGCCGGTGACGGCGCTGCTGATCCAGAACACCAATCCGGTGAATGTCGCGCCCGAGCAGCGGCTGGTGAAGCAGGGTTTTTTGCGCGACGATCTGTTTTCCTGCGTGCATGAGCAGTTCATCACCGACACGGCAAAGCTCGCCGATGTCGTGCTGCCGGCGACGATGTTTCTGGAGCATGACGACGTCTACAAGGGTGGCGGCAACCAGCACATCACGCTCGGGCCGAAGCTGATCGACCCGCCGGAAGGTCCGCGCACCAACCATTTCGTCATCGAGGAGCTCGGCAAAAGGCTCGGTGTCGCCGATCGCCCGGGCTTCGGCATGACCGAGCAGCAGCATATCGATATCATTCTGGGCAAGCGCGGGCTGGGCAGCTTTTCGAGCCTGAAAGAGCAGAAATGGGTCGATTTGCAGCCGAATTTCGCGGCCGCGCATTTCCTGGACGGCTTCGGCCATGCCGACAAGAAATTCCATTTTCGCGCCGACTGGACGGGGCAGGCGGCGCCCAACCGGCCGCCGAAAAGCATGGGCCTGTTCGGGCCTGTGGAGCAGTTGCCGGAATTTCCCGATCATGTCGACCTGATCGAGGTCGCCGACGAGGCGCATCCGTTCCGGCTAACGACCTCGCCGGCGCGCAATTTCCTCAATTCGACCTTTGCCGAAACGCCGGTGTCGCAGGCAAAAGAGCGCCGGCCGGAGCTGCTCCTGCATCCCGATGATGCGGCGGCACTCGGCGTCGCCGACGGCGGACGTGTCGAAGTCGGCAACCAGCGTGGCGAAGTGGTGCTGCACGCAAAACTGTTCGACGGGATCAAGCGTGGCGTGGTCGTCGCCGAAGGCATCTGGCCGAACAGCGCCCATGAGCGCGGCGAGGGCATCAACGTGCTGACCGGCGCCGATGCGCCGGCGCCTTATGGCGGCGCCGCCTTCCACGACAACAAGGTCTGGCTGCGCCCGGCGGATTGAGCGTCGGAACGATATCTCCATCCGGCCGTTTTCGCGTGGCGGGTGGAGGCATTGTTATGGCAGAAGTGTTGCGGGCGCCGGATCCCATCGGAAGGACATTGTCGTCCGGCGAACTCGTAACCACGATGTCCCACTTTCATCGCGCCGAGATTGCGCGCATGGCTGGGTGGCGCGACCGCCTGGACCGGACGAGCAACTGGGCGATAACCGTTGTCGCGGCGATGCTGTCCGTTTCGCTTTCGACAGCCAGCGCTCACCATGGCGTGCTGCTGTTTGCAATGCTGCTTGTCCTGCTGCTGCTGTGGATAGAGGCCCGCCGATATCGCTTTTTCGACTTCTACCGGGCTCGCGTGCGCCAGTTCGAACGGCACTATTTCGCGCAGATATTCTCGCCGCAGCCGGACTTCGCGTCCGATTGGCTGTTGATCATCGGCGAGAGCCTGCGCGCGCCGAAATTCCTGATTTCGCAACGCGTAGCTTTGGCGCGCCGCCTGCGTCGCAATTACATCTACATGCTGCTGATTCTGCTGCTGGCCTGGATCCTCAAACTGTCGACCCCCAGTCTTCTGACCGAAGGCGTCCGCATCGGCTTCGTCGGGTCGATGCGTGAGGCCGTCGCCAGTGCTGCGCTGGGTCCAGTTCCTGGTGGCGCCATCGTCGTGCTGGTCGCCGTCCTCTATGCGGGCCTGCTGGTGACAGCCTTTCTGACAGAGAGCGACGACGGCGAACTCTCCTTCGGTGACGTTCACGTCTAGCAACGCAACGCCCTGTCGCGCGTTGTTGGACACGTGCATTTGGGCGATGGGGGTTTCATGGCTTGGCAGGCTCCGACACGTTCCAGCCTGGCTCTGCTGGTTTGCGCTTTCGTCCCCGCAGGCGCGGCCGGGGCAGCGGAGACGCTTGTTGCCGGGACCAAGGCCTCCGGCATGGGTGGTTCGGGCGAAGGCGCTTTCGTCGCCGAGATCGTGCTTCTGCTGCTTGTCGGGCGCGGCCTGGGCGAAGTGTTGCAGCGCTATGGCCAGCCGGCAATCATGGGCCAACTGATCGGCGGCATCCTGCTCGGTCCTTCGCTGTTCGGCTGGCTATGGCCGTCGGCCCAGCACCTGATCTTTCCCACCGATCCCGCGCAAAAGGGCATGATCGACGCCGTCTCGCAGCTCGGCATCCTGATGCTGCTTTTGCTGACCGGCATGGAGACGGACCTGCGGCTGGTACGCCGGGTTGGCGCGGCCTGTTTTTCCATTTCGGCTACCGGCGTCGTGGTGCCCTTCATCTGCGGTTTCGCGCTGGCGCAGTTCCTGCCGGACGCATTGCTGCCCAACCCGACGCAACGCACCGTTGCCGGGCTGTTCCTGGGCACCGCGCTGTCGATCTCGTCAGTCAAGATCGTCGCCATGGTGGTGCGCGAGATGAACTTCATGCGCCGCAATCTCGGACAGGTGATTATCTCCTCGGCGATCATCGAGGACACGATCGGCTGGCTGGTCATCGCCGTAACCTTCGGCATCGCCACCAATGGCAGGGTGCAGCTCGTACCGCTGGTGACCACCATCGCCGCCGTGGCACTTTTCATGGTGTTCTCCTTCACCATTGGCCGCCGTCTTGTCTTCACCTTGATCCGCTGGACCAACGATCAATTCCGCAGTGAGTTTGCGGTGATCACCATGATCCTTATCATCATGGGCGTCATGGCGCTGATCACCAACATGATAGGCGTCCATACGGTGCTGGGGGCGTTCGTCGCCGGCATCCTTGTCGGGGAATCGCCTATCCTCTCCAGCCATATCGAAGGCCAGCTGCGCGGCGTCATCACCGCGCTGTTCATGCCGATCTTCTTCGGCATGGCGGGGCTTTCCGCCGATCTCACAGTGCTCGCTGATCCGACGCTTGCCATGCTGACGGGCGCACTTGTGGTCATCGCCAGCATCGGCAAGTTTGGCGGCGCATTCATCGGCGCCAAGCTCGCCGCCATGTCGTTCAAGGAAGCAATCGCCGTCGGCAGTGCAATGAACGCGCGCGGCTCGACCGAGGTGATCGTCGCCAGCATCGGCCTGTCGATGAACATCCTGTCGCACAATCTCTTCACCATGATCGTCACCATGGCCGTGATCACCACCTTGGCCATGCCGCCGATGCTGCGCTGGGCGCTCGGCCGGCTGCCGGTTGGGCATGACGAGCAGCAGCGTGTCGAGCGCGAGGCGTTGGACGAATACGGCTTCATTTCCAGGTTGGAGCGGCTGCTGGTGTTGGTCGACGACAGCAGGATCGGCAAGTTCACTGCCTATCTCGCCGGACTGGTCGGTGGAGGCAGCGGCATGCCCACCACCTTGCTTCGCCTGCCCACCACCTTGCTTCAGCCGAAAGACGGCCGAGTTGACAGGCCGACCGACAGCAAGGGACAGGAGCGCGCCCTGCAGGAAATCAAGAAGGGCGCAAAAAAAAGCGCTCAGGCGGTGAAACGGATCGAAGATACGCTTGTCGACAAAGTCCACCTGACGGCCCGCACCGAATTGGAGGCCACGGGTGAGACGATCGCCGAAGAGGCCCGCAAGGGATACGGCCTGTTGCTGGTCGGCCTTGACAATGTGCTGACCGCCGATGGCGCCTTCGCGCCGGCCCTCAACGACATTGCCGCAGGATTTGACGGCCCGCTTTGCCTGGTCCTGAACGGCGGCAATGCTGGCGAAAAGATGCCGACGCTGAAGGCCGGAACCAGCATTCTCGTCCCCGTCAACGGTACCCAGGTGGCGCGTCGCGCCGCCGACTTGGCGCTGGCGCTGGCCCGTCCAAACCGGGCACGGATCAAGGTTCTCTACGTTTCGCAAAAGGCAGCCAAGGGCCGCAGGTCGACATCGGTGTCGCATAGCCGCGAAGAGGCCGTGCTGAAAGACATCGCCGATTTGGCGGGCCGCTACGGCCTGCATATCGACACAGCGTTCCATACCCGCGTCACACCCGACAAGGCCATCACCCGGGAGGCGGCCAACGGCGCGGCGATCGTCGTGATGGGCGTCACCCAACGTCCGGGTGGGGACCTGTTCTTCGGCGAAACCGCCGGCGCTGTTTTGGCCGCCTGCAATTGCCCCGTCGTGCTTCTGGCCAGCGCGCGGCCCAAGCATGACGCCGCTGGCGCTGAGCTGGCGGCGTGATTTTCATGGCGCGCACTGACCCGTCGGCAGACATGTCGATTGAGGCTCTGAAGCGCTGATCAGTCAAACGTAAAAGAACTCGAACCGAACGGTTCGGTTCTGTTGACGGAGCGTACAGGAAAGGGTGAACGCCGGCTCCCAGAATGTTCGCCCAGAAAATCACCAACGACCGCGTAACCAATTGACAATAACGAAGAACAGTGTGGGGAAAGGAGCCGCATGTCGAATTTCAAGCGGCCAATTTAGCGCACCCGAACAAAATTTTCGTGATTGGAAACGACAGGCTTGCCGACCCATCTCGGGGTGGTCCGAGCGACGCGAATTCCTCCCAAGGCACGCCACTTGACGGACAGAACAAAGACTACCGGAGTACCCGAAATGACCAAGATCGCTCTTACCGCCGCCGCCATCCTTGTTGCCACCGGCACTGCTTTTGCCGGCAGCGACCACTATGGCTCGGACAACGTCAACCAGCCGGCCGCTCCTGCTGCCAACGTCGACAACACGTTTACCGGCTCGATCCGCAAGCCGGTTACTTCCGAGCATGCTGGTGCCAAGACGACTTCCGAGTCGGTGGCGCCTGAATCCCGCCAAGGCATCTGGGGCCGCTGATTATCACGGCCCCGGAGCACAAAGAGCGGCGGGCCTGGCCCGCCGCTCTTGTTTGGTGCGAAGCGGGTTTGGCCGAAGGTCGGCGATCCCCCGGCCTGCCAGGCAATCCCTAGCGAAGATCCTTCGGCCAGATGCAGTGCGTCAGCCGGGCGCCGCCGAAGGTGAGACCGGCCCAATCGCCATCGACGTCAAACCGGGCCAGGGCCGCGGTCGGGAATTTATCCGCCAGTTTTTTCAGCGCCGCTTCATCCGATCCAGCCCCGGCAAGACCGCGCGCGAACTCCTCCAACCCGGGATTGTGGCCAAGCACCAGCAGCGTTCCGGTTCCCGCCTTTACCTGTCGCACCTTGGCGAGGATGTCCGCCGCTGCTGCCTCGTAGAGCGCCTGGGCAAATTTGGCCTGCACCTTCGCCGGCAATTCCGCCGAGAGCAACCGCCACGTGTCGCGGGTGCGCAGCGCCGGCGATACCAGCGCCAGCTCCGGCAACCAGCCGCGCCGGGCCAGTTCGCGTCCGACCAGCGGCGCTGCCTTCAGCCCGCGCGCGGACAGCGGCCGGTCGAAGTCGATGAGGTCGGGATCGTCCCAACTCGACTTGGCGTGACGCAGCAGCAGCAGTTGCTTCATGGATTCAATTCAAGTCCAAGGGATGTCCGGCTGAAAGTTTTTCGCATATCCGCCGCCATGTCTTGCACCCGTGACGGTATCAAAACTCGCCCAAAGCGCACCAAAGATAAACAGGCCTACGCACCGTTCATCTTTATCCCATCTGACCGAAATGTCTGCTTCAGTAATGGCCCAATCGCCCGATCGAACGTGAATTGCACCGACGACAGGACCTACTCGCCCGTCCTAGATCCGACAGAGATAAAAATACGCCGTGGCACTTTTCGAATGGTCCGCCTCGTCGTACTCGAAGACGCCGGCCAGATCACGCTTTGTCCGGATCGCGCTGTCGACGTCCATTGGTCTATTTCTGCCGACCCGACGATTTATTGGCTTTTTCTACGGACCCCTACGGGGTGATCCGCGCCAGGTGCTCGAGATCGGTCTCTTCGCGCAGCGGGTCGGGCGCGATCACCACCGACGCGGCGTTGTCGGCATCGTCGGCGAAGCGCGAAAACACCGTGCGGCCGCCTTCCATCCGCGCCTTGCCTTCGGCGACCAGCCCCAGCGCCAGCGGATAGAGTTGGTGCTCGGCCTTGAGCACGCGCGCGGCCAGCGTATCCTCATTGTCGCCGACCATCACCGGCACCGCGGCCTGGGCGATGATCGGCCCATCATCCATGTCGAGCGTGACGAAATGCACTGTGCAGCCATGGATGCGCATGCCTGCGCGGAGCGCCCGCGCATGCGTATCCAGCCCCTTGAAGGCAGGCAGCAGGGCAGGGTGGATGTTGACCATGCGGCCCTGCCACTTCTCGACGAAACGCGCGCCGAGAATGCGCATATAGCCGGCCAGCGCGACGATCTCGGCGCCAAAAGAGACAAGGGCTGCGTCGATCGCCCCGTCATGCGCTTCCTTGCTGGCATGGTCCGAGCGCGAAATCACCTTGGTGGCGATGCCGCGCGCCGCGGCGATGCCGAGGCCGGCGGCATTGGCGCGATCGGAGATGACGCCGACGATCTCTGCCGGATAGGCCAGGTTGCTCGCCGCCGCGATCAGCGCCGTCATGTTGGAGCCGCGCCCAGAGATCAGTACAACCGTCCGTTTTCTGGTCATAGGCCGATCGAGCCCCGATAGATGACGCCGGCATCGCGGCGCGGCACGATCTGGCCGATCGGCGTCACCGTCTCGCCAGCCTCCTGCAGAACGGCGGCGACCTGCGCCGCCTGGCCGGAGGCGACGACCAGGATCATGCCGATGCCGCAATTGAAGGTGCGCATCATCTCTTCCGGCGCGACGCCACCAGTCTTGGCCAGCCACGAAAACACCGGCGGCACCTCGATGGCGCCGAGATCGAGCTCGGCCGAAAAATCCTTGGGCAGAACGCGCGGGATGTTTTCGGGAAAGCCGCCGCCGGTGATATGGGCCAGCGCCTTGATGCCATGCGTGTTGCGGATCGCCTTGAGGATCGACTTGACGTAGATGCGCGTCGGCTCGAGCAGCGCCTCGGCCAGCGTCGCCTCGTCATTGAACGGCGCCGGATCGCCCCAGCCAAGGCCGCTTACCGCGACGATACGGCGGACCAGCGAAAAGCCGTTCGAATGCAGGCCCGACGAGGCAAGGCCGAGCAGCACGTCGCCCTCGACGATGTCGTCGGTCGGCAGCAGCTGGCCGCGTTCGGCGGCACCGACTGCAAAGCCGGCGAGGTCGTAATCCTTGTCGTGATACATGCCGGGCATTTCCGCCGTCTCGCCGCCAATCAGCGCGCAGCCGGCCTGCCGGCAGCCGGCGGCAATGCCGCCGACGATCGAAGCGCCCTGGTCGGGATCGAGCTTGCCGGTGGCAAGATAGTCGAGGAAGAACAGCGGTTCGGCGCCCTGCACGACGATGTCGTTGACGCACATGGCGACGAGGTCGATACCGATCGTGTCATGCTTGCCGGCATCGATGGCAATCTTCAGCTTGGTGCCGACGCCGTCATTGGCGGCGACCAGCACCGGATCGGCAAAGCCGGCTGCCTTGAGATCGAACAGGCCGCCGAAGCCGCCGATCTCGCCATCGGCGCCCGGCCGGCGGGTGGCGCGCACCAGCGGCTTGATCTTCTCGACCATGAGATTGCCGGCGTCGATGTCGACGCCCGCTTCGGCATAGGTGAGCCCGTTCTTGCGCTTGCTCATACTCTTTCCCTGCTTTCTCGGGCTCTTCGCATGAACGGTTTCGGTCCGCAAGGATAACGGCGCTGAAACTGCCGATCTCCCCACTTGAGGGGGAGATGGCCGGCAGGCCAGAGGGGGCGCTGTCCCGCCGACCTGCCGATCGGCACCATTGCGCATCCAGGTCAAACCCCAGCCGGGTTCCAGATCAATGAGCTTGAGAAAGCCCTGCTGTCGGCTCAGCTTTATGAGGTAATGCTGGTTGATGGGGCGTTGATCGCAAATTGCGCGGTGAAAGCCCGGATATAAGCCGGCCGTGCTTCCCCGCGCGCTACATAGGCAGCCAAGTTTTGATATTCGTCCAAAATGCCGGACATTCTTAGTCGCAGCAGCACTGACACCATTAATAAATCGCCCGCGCTGAACGTATCATCGAGCCAGTCGGCGACGCCTAAGTGGGCCGAGAGTTTGTCCAGCCGAGCCCGAACACGGTCCTTTACCAACGGCAAGCGCTCCTCGCTCCAAGGCTTGTCACGTTCGAATATTCTTGCCGTCGTTAATTCGAGGATCGGCGGCTCGACGGTGTTAAGTGCGGCAAACATCCACGTGATCGCACGCGCGCGGGCATTGCGATCCTTCGGCAGCAATCCCGTATGCTGCTCAGCAAGATGAAAGACGATCGAGCCGGTTTCGAACAGCGAGAGAGAACCTTCCTCATAGGTGGGGATCTGGCCGAAGGGATGGATGGCCAGATGGCCAGGCGCCTTCATTTCTGCAAAGGAAACAAGACGAACCTCATACGGCTGCCCCACTTCTTCGAGCGCCCAGCGAACGCGCGTATCGCGCGCCAGCCCCTTGCCGCCATCGGGCGATCGTTCAAAAGCTGTGATAGTGATTGTCATCGCGTCCGTTTTCCTTGCTCGCGGTCCAGGAAGGTCTGGGCGAATTCTTCGGCTTCCCATCGTGAGACGAATGAGCCTCCCCGAAATCGACATCTGTCTTGACCTATTTCATTTGTCTTGACCTATTTCATTGCTGGCGCCCTCGAGGGGTGATTGGCAGCTTCTGTGTCGCTTCTCACTTGCCGTAACCCTCCTTCTCCATCATGTATCGACAAACAAGAGCGACGGGATATGCGTTTGACCATCCCCAACATGATCACGATCATGCGCTTCGTGCTGGTGCCAGCAGTGGTGCTGGCCATGCTGCAGGAACGCTGGGACTGGGCGTTTGCCGGCTTCCTCATTGCCGGCATTTCCGACGGCGTCGACGGCTTCATTGCCCGCCATTTCAATCAGTTTTCCAGGCTCGGCGCCTATCTCGATCCGATGGCCGACAAGCTGCTGCTGGTCTCGGTTTTCGTGGTCCTGGGCTTCAGCGGCGAACTGCCGCTGTGGCTGGTCGTTACCATGGTATCGCGCGACGCACTGATCGTCTGCGCCGTGCTTTTATCCACCGTCATGGCGCATCCGGTTGAGATGAAGCCGCTCCTGGTGTCGAAGGCCAACACCGCGATTCAGATCGTACTGGCGGCAGTGGTGCTGGGTGAACTGGCCTTCGACATCCGTCTCGATCCGCTGAGGCCGGCCCTCATATTGCTGTCCGGGGTCTTGACCGTGGCTTCGGCCGCGGCCTATCTCGTGGCTTGGCTGAGGCATATGAGCGGCTATGGCGAAGGCTCCACACCCGGCACCTGAACGCGGGGCACCTGAACATCGGGCACCTGACGAACGGTCCATCGACGCCGAGGCCGAAGCCGCGGCAGCGGAGGCTGCGGCATCGGCGTCGTTTCGCCGGCAGATCCGCTTCTGGCTGGTCAGCGCCATCATCCTCGCCGTCTTCCTTTACGTCTTCAGCGGCATCCTTCTGCCCTTCGTTGCCGGCATGGTGCTCGCCTATTTCCTCGACCCTGTCGCCGACCGGCTGGAGCGTCTCGGCCTGTCCAGGCTGATGGCGACGGTGGTCATCCTCGTCGCTTTTATCGTCGTCCTGGTGCTGGCCGTCGTCATCCTGGTTCCGGTGCTCGCCTCGCAGATGGCTGATTTCGCCAGCAAGCTGCCGGACTATCTGACCCGGCTGCAGAGCCTGATCACCAGCTTCGACCCGAAATGGCTGGAAGAGAAATTCGGCGTCGACGCCGATGGCCTGCGTGAAGGCTTGAACTCGCTGCTGACCTCCGGCTTTGGCCTCCTGACCACCGTCTTCACCTCGATCTGGAGCTCCGGCGTGGCGCTGGTCTCGGTGGTCAGCCTGTTCGTGGTGACGCCGGTCGTCGCCTTCTACATGCTGCTCGACTGGGACCGCATGGTGGCAATCGTCGACAGCTGGGTGCCACGCGACTATGTCAAGACCGTCAGGGCGATCGCCAGGGATATCAACACGGCAACCGCCGGATTCGTGCGCGGACAGGGCACACTGTGCCTGGTGCTGGGCGCCATGTATGCCACCGGCCTGACGTTGACGGGCCTGAATTTCGGCATCCTCATCGGCCTGTTTGCCGGGCTGATCTCGTTCATCCCCTATGTCGGCTCGCTGACCGGCCTAGTGCTGGCCGTCGGCGTCGCCTTCGTCCAGTTCTGGCCGGACTGGACCATGATCGCGGCGGTCGCCGGCGTGTTCTTCGTCGGCCAGTTCATCGAGGGCAATATCCTGCAGCCGCGGCTGGTCGGCAAAAGCGTCGGTCTGCATCCGGTGTGGCTGATGTTCGCACTGTTTGCCTTCGGCGCGCTGTTCGGCTTCGTCGGCCTGCTGATCGCCGTTCCGGCTTCCGCCGCCGTTGCCGTTCTGGTGCGCTTCGCCATCGCGCGCTATCTCGAATCGCCGCTCTACAAGGGCCATGCCGACGAGCCGGTGCCGCCGCTGCAGGTGCGGCGCCGCAGGGGCGCGCGCGGTTGAGCCGGATGCCGGACAAGATCGGCCCGCCGCGCCAATTGCCGCTCGATCTAGGCCACGGCACCGGCTATTCGCGCGACGAGCTTGTCGTTTCCAGCACCAACAGCCAGGCGGCGGCGCTTGTCGACCGCTGGCCGGACTGGCCGTCGCCGGTTGTCGTGTTGGCCGGGCCGGCCGGCTCCGGAAAAACCCATCTGGCCTCGATCTGGCGGACCCGCGCCGACGCGGTGAAAGTGGAGGCCGGCCGCATCGGCGACTGCATCGAAAATCTCGGCGCGCATCCGGCCCTGATCGACGATGTCGATGCCGGCCCGGTCGACGAGCACGGTCTGTTCCACCTGATCAATGCGGTGCGCGGCGCCGGCTCGACCTTACTGTTGACGGCGCGCCGCTTTCCCTCCGCCTGGGGCGTCGGGCTGCCCGACCTGGCGTCGCGGCTGAAGGCGGCGGCTACCGTCGAGATCCACGAGCCCGACGACCTCTTGCTGGCCGGCGTCATCACAAAGCTGTTCGCCGATCGCCAGGTCGAGGTCGAGCCGCACGTCGTGCAATATCTGGTGCGCCGCATCGAACGCTCGCTGGCTACCGCAATGCGGGTGGTCGAACGGCTCGACCGCACGGCACTGGAGCGCAAGACGCCGATCACGCGAGCGCTCGCCGCCGAGACCGTCAGCGCCATGGACGAAGGGCAGGGCGAGTTCGAGATTTAGAGGATTCCAGTTCAGCCGCCGTCCCATTTTGGGAAAAAAGGCTGGCATCTGTCTTGCAACAAAGAGCTTGCCGGCTAATCCCGGTCCTGATTGCGTATCAAATCAGGTAGTAGGCTCGCCGGGATGGAGTGGTTGGGGTTCTCGCCCGGCGAGCTTGCCGTCAGATGCATCTGGTAGCGCCATTGCGGCGGCCAGGTCTCAACTTTCACCTCCTGCAATCGCGGCTCGTTCCACGCCAAAGCGGCGGCGATAATCGCCGGGCACCAGGCCGGTTATCTTGGCGAATACCTTGCGGAAGGAGCCGGGATCGTCATAGCCGACCTCCCAGGCGATCTGGTCGATCGATCGCATCGTGGTTTCCAGCATCTCGCGCGCCTTGCCGACCCGCAGGTGCTGACAATATTCGGTCGGCCTGAGGCCAGTGGCGTTGCGGAAGCGTCGCAGAAAGGTCCGCTCCTCCAGCCCCGCATGCTCGGCCATGACGCTGAGCGTCACGTCGCGCGCGCCGTTCGCCTGCAGCCAATGCTGCACCTTGAGGATCGCTTCGTCGTCATGGGTCAATCGCGGCGCAAACGGGCTGTAAAAACGTTGCTCGCGGCCCGGTGGATCGACAAGCATGAAACGCGCCGTGTCCATCATGACGGCTGACCCGAGCACCCTGTCCACCAGCTTCAGGCCGAGATCGGTCCAGGCCATGTAGCCGCCGGCGGTGATGATATCACCATCGTCGATGACCAGCCTGTCGGCGTCGAGCAGGATATCGGGAAAGCGTAGCGCCAGCGCGTCGCGATAAGCCCAGTGCGTCGTCGCGGCGCGACCGGACAACAGGCCGGTCTCGGCAAGCACGAAGGCGCCGGCGCAGACCGAACCGAGCGTCGCGCCTGCTGTGTGGCGATCCCTGAGCCAGCCGGCATAGGGCGCGGCTGCTTCCCGAGCGATCGGATCCCCCAACGTCGGCGGGAGGATAACCATGACTGGTTCATTGTCGGCGCCGGGGTCGCTGTCGATGCTGCGGACTACGGTGTGGCCCGCGTCCTCCAATTGCCAATGACTGACGCGAAGCCTCAACGCGTCCGGCGACCGCTCGACAGCCAGCCGGTTTGCCAGCATGAAAAGATCGGTCAGGCCGAGCACGGCTGCTTCCTGCACGCCGGGATACAACACGAGGGCGATTTCGATCAGATCACGCGCAGCCGTCATTTGTCAGTTTTGCCATGTTGAATGTCCGTTTTGCCAATGCTCACCCTGACCGCACTGTTATAATTTTTCCAGCTGAGGGGGCTAAAAGCTTCCCTGTTACCCCCAACCTTTCCATCAAGGAGTAGGACGATGAGCACATTCACCACCCACGACGGCACCGAGATTTTCTACAAGGATTGGGGCAAGGGCCAGCCGATCGTGTTCCATCACGGCTGGCCGCTGAGCTCAGACGACTGGGACAGCCAGATGCTGTTCTTCCTCGAAAAGGGCTACCGCGTCATCGCACATGACCGCCGCGGCCACGGCCGCTCGTCGCAGACCGCGACCGGCAACGAGATGGACACCTACGCCGCCGATGTTGCGGCGCTGGCGGCGCATCTCGATCTCAGGGATGCGATCCACATCGGCCACTCGACCGGTGGCGGCGAGGTGGCGCGTTACGTCGCGCTTTATGGCGGCGGCGGCCGTGTCGCCAAGGCGGTGCTGATCGGCGCCGTGCCGCCGATTATGGTCAAGACCGACAGCAACCCCGGCGGCCTGCCGATCGAAGTCTTCGACGGCTTTCGCGCCGCCCTGGCCGCTAACCGCGCCCAGTTCTACAGGGATGTGCCGGCCGGCCCGTTTTATGGCTTCAACCGCGAGGGCGCCAAGGTCTCGCAAGGCGCCGTCGACAATTGGTGGCGCCAAGGCATGATGGGCGGAGCCAAGGCCCATTACGACTGCATCAAGGCCTTTTCCGAGACCGACTTCACCGACGATCTAAGGAAGCTCGACGTGCCCGTCCTGATTATGCACGGCGACGACGACCAGATCGTGCCGATCGCCGATTCCGCGTTGCTTGCGATCAAGCTGGTGAAGCATGGCACGCTCAAGGTCTACAAGGGCCTGCCGCACGGCATGTGCACCACCCATCCGGAGATCATCAATCCGGATCTGCTGGCCTTCATCCAGGGCTGACGCTTCGGAGCTTCAGGCGGGCACGCTCGGAAACCCGGGCTGCCCGTCGGTCGCTTGCGTGTCGCAGATGCTGTCCGGCGCAGGTGCGCCGGCAACACGGCCAATGATTTCAGATGAAAGGATGGTCGGAGTGGAGAGATTCGAACTCCCGACCCTCTGGTCCCAAACCAGATGCGCTACCAGGCTGCGCTACACTCCGAGTCCTTGGCGGCGTATAGGGTTCCGGGCCTTGCCGCGCAACCCCTTAAACGATGAAACCAGCATAAACGGCTGCCTCGGGCGAGAACAGATCGGAAAATGCAATCGGCCAGGTCCCGGGCAGCGTCGTCTCAGGATCAACTTCGCCACGCCGCCCGATGTTGCCAATCGGTCGCACGCTCCTGTCCGGTCAGACCTTCACCAAGGCGGCCGTCGCATACATGAAGGCGACGCCGACCGCGAGCCCACCCATGACCGGCGGCATGAAGAAGGCGTCGATGCCCTTCTGGTTGCGGCGCATCAGATAGGCGCCGACTTCGACGATGACCTGCAGGATCGCCCCGGCGCCGATGGCAAGCGCGAGCGCCGACCATTGCGGTGCATACGCCAGGCTGCCGAGCCACATGCCGAGAACCGCAGGCCCGCCGGCGAGCAAGGTCAGCCCGGCGAACGTCCACAGCGGTGGCCGCTCCTTCAGGATCGGGGCGGCAATGCCGATGCCTTCGGTAATATTGTGCAGGGCGAAACCGAGCACCAGGAAAGTTCCGAGGCTCGCCGAGCCGGCGACGAAGGCGGCGCCGATGGCAAGGCCCTCGCCGAGATTGTGAAGGCCGATGCCGAGCGCGATATAGGTGGCCAACGCCAGTCCTGTCGGCGTGCCGCGCCGCCGCCCGATCGCCATCAAGACGAGAAAACTGGCCAGGCCCGCCAGGACCACCATGACCGGCCCCTGGAATACAGCGGCTGCGGTTCCGGCAAGCTCGAAGGATTCTTCGATCGTGTCGACCAGCAGAAAGGCCAGCAGTCCGATGGTCAGCGCCAGCAGGAGGTTCATGCCGCTCTGCCCGACACCGCGCAGTGCCGGGTAGAACAGCAGGCCAATGGCGACAGGCAGTACGCCGACGACGATGCCGACCAGCCCCTGGAGCTTGAGCTGTCCGGCGGTAGCGGCCGGTGTCGGCACGGCAACCTCGATTAGGTGTTCGAAGGTGACGCCCGAGTTGGTTACAAGGTTGATCGTATGCGTTTCGCCGAGAACCCACGGGAAAGGCAGATTGATCCACGCCGTGGAAGCGCGGGCGATGCTGCCTGGTGGATCCTGGGTGAATTGCCAATAGGCGCCGTCGACCTGGACCTGGGCGATGGTCATCGGCTCGGAGCCGCCGGCCCTCACAAGCAAATGAAAACCGGACGTATCGATCACGATACGCTCGAAAGTCAGTTTCTCGACGGGGGGCGCGCCATTCGAAAATCCCTGCAGCGGATTGACGGTAATGATCCACGCCACGGCAATGGCGAGCGCTGCGAGAGGCAGTGCGATCCACAGCCAGTGGCTGCGCGACCTTGCCAGTGAATCGATGGTGACGGCCTTATTCATGCCAGCGCCTCGACGACGTCGAACATCCCCATCCAGCCGAGCTCGGTGAATTCGCTTTGATGCGCGTGGAACATATAGAGGCCGGGTTCGTGCTCGGCGAAGGTGAATTCCAGGATGCCTCGCTGGGCCTGACACTGGATGATGAGGTCGACCGTTTTTAGGGTCGGCGTCAAAGTCGTGCCCTGATCGAAATAGTTGAAGAAATTTCCGTGCAGATGAAACGAGTTGATGAGATCGAATTCCAGCACATTGACCAGATAGATGCGCACCGGCTTGCCGCGCACGATGCGGATCGGCGTCTTGGCATAAGCGTGGGCGATGGTGTTGGCGGCGTAGAATTCGTTCTCCTCGTCGAAATTGGTGTCGAACCCGTTCATGACCATCACCAATTCCTGCCATCCGGCGTTCTCGGGCGTGTCGAGAAGCCGTGACCGGGCGATCTCCGCGTGCTCAGCATGGCGATCCGGATCCGGATCGATGACAAAGGCGCCATACATGCCCTTGTGGATGTGCCTCTTCAGCGGCAAAGCGTGGCAGTGATAGAGATGGCAGCCAAACGGCTTGGCCTCGAACTCATAGACGAACTCGCCACCGGGATCGACCAGCCCGGCGCCGGGAATTCCATCCATGCCGGCGGCATGTATGCCGTGGAAATGCATCGAGTGCGGATGCGAGCCGTTGTTCCTGAAGACGATGCGAATGCGCTCGCCCTCCTTGGCGCGCAGCGCCGGACCCGGCACGCGGCCGTTATACGTCCACGCCGGAAAGAACACGCCCGGCGCGATCTCGATCGTCTTGTCCACGGCCGTTATCTCGAACGTCCTGAGCGTGCGCCCATCGGGTAGAACCGAGACCGTTCCTCGCTCCCAGTCGGTCAGCATCAGGACCGGATCGAAACCATTGGCGGCATTGTTCACTTCGCCGACGGTGACCATCACGCCATGAGCATTCATGTGGTGAGGCGCAGCATCGCTGGCGGCGGCCGCCACCGCGTCATGGTCGGCATGCGACTGACCGAGCGCGCTACGGGCAGCAATCGCCGTGCCGCTCACGGCGACGAGACTTCCGGTAAGGACGGAACGCCTGCTTATCCGATCGCGCAACCACATACCGATCATCCAAATCGTCCCGCGATGGCACTCGTTCACTGAAGAATAGCGTTAGCTGTTAAATATAGCAATGGCTTAGTTTCTGGCGTTGGCCCGCCGTGCCCCGGGGCGGCATCGGTCTTGCCGCGGGCGGCATTGCGCAGTAATGACGGGCGAGCGCATGATCCAAAAAGGCGGTCGTGTGCTTGCAACCAGCAATGAGGTGGTCATGTCAGCCCGCATTTTCAGCCCAGCCAAAACCGCGATGCAGTCCGGCAAGGCCAAGACCGGCCATTGGGTGCTGGAATTCGATCCGGAGCAGCGCAAGAAGATCGATCCGCTGATGGGCTACACCACGTCCGGCGACATGCGAAGCCAGATCAGGCTGACCTTCGACACAAGAGAAGAGGCGGTCGCCTATGCCGAGAAGGAAGGCCTGGCTTTCCGCGTCGAGGAGCCGAAGGAAATCAAGCGCCGCCAGATTTCCTATGCGGAGAATTTCCGCTATGACCGCAGGACGCCCTGGACGCATTGATCCCATACCGGCTCTGCCGGCACAATCCGCCGGTCATGCGGCCGGCCAGCGGTCCCGTAGCTCAGCTGGATAGAGCACCGGCCTTCTAAGCCGATGGTCACAGGTTCGAATCCTGTCGGGATCGCCAACTGCTCACACAGGTCCATTCGGGACAGGTTCACTCGCCAGTCGCATAGGATTTCCAACACATGACAGCGATGGGCGCGGCGGCGCTGCTGATCCTTGTCCTGACCTATGCCGGCGTTGCCGTCGGCAGGGTACCCGGGCTGCGCCTCGACCGGGCAGGTATCGCGCTGCTCGGCGGTGCGGCGATGATCGCCATCGGCGCGCTCGACATGGAAGACGCCTACCGCGCCATCAGCTTCGACACCATCACGCTTCTGCTCGGCATGATGATCGTCGTGGCGCATCTGAAAGTGTCCGGCGCCTTCCGCGCGCTCGGCGGGTTCGCCATCGAGCATGCGCATGCGCCATTCATGCTGCTGGTGATGGTGACGCTGTTGACCGGCGTCCTGTCGGCATTCCTCGTCAACGACGCCATCTGCCTGGTCATGGCGCCGATCGTCGTCCATGTCACCCGCGTCATCAACCGCAACCCGGTTCCCTATCTGATCGCCACGGCGACCGCATCCAATTGCGGCAGTGTCGCGACCATCACCGGCAATCCGCAGAACATGGTCATCGGCGCCCTGTCGGGGATTTCCTATCCGGCCTTCTCGGCGGCGCTTGCGCCGGTGGCCCTGTTCGGCCTCGTCGCCGTCATCGTCATCATTCGCATCGTCTACCATGCCGAATTTTCGCGCAAGGCCGAGCTCAGCCCCGAAGTCTACCGAGGCCGCATGCTGCCGGGACAGGTGCTGAAGGCGGTGGTCGTCTGTATCGGTTTGGCCATCGCCTTCTTTGCCGGCGTTCCGGTTGCCAAGGCGGCGCTGATCGGCGGCGCGATTCTGTTGCTGACCCGCGCCATCAAACCTGAGCGCATCTATCGCGAGATCGATGGGCCGCTGCTGTTCATGTTCGCCGGGCTGTTCATCGTCGTCGCCGGAGCCGAGAAGACGCTGCTTACGCCCGACATCGTCGCTTCGGCAAAAGACCTTGGGCTGAATGATGTGTGGCGGCTGTCCGGCTTCACCGCGGTGCTGTCCAACATCATGAGCAATGTCCCGGCCGTGCTGGCGCTGAAGCCGTTCGTGCCCGGACTGGAAAACCCCGAGCGGGCCTGGCTGGTCGTCGCCATGAGCTCGACGCTGGCCGGCAATTTCACGTTGCTCGGCTCGGTCGCCAATCTGATCGTTGCCGAGCACGCGCGGGTCTCCGGCAAACCGCTGGGCTTCATCGCCTTCTTCAAGGTCGGCCTGCCGTTGACGCTGGTCACCCTTCTTGCCGGGACGGCATGGCTGGCGGCCTAGAAGCGCGTCGCATTCGACCGACCTCATGCGGCGCGCATTAGGCTCTTTTTCATCATGTCGTTATCGCAAACCGCTGCACACTTTTGCGCGGCATGCATCAGCCGGTCAGGGCGATGTCACCGTCAGATGGCCTTTCATGTTGGGATGGAAGCGGCAGAAATAATCGACCGATTCCGCCTTCTTCACCGTCAGGCTCGCCGCCTTCTTCGGCGGGATCATCACTTCCCAGGCGCCGTTGACGGTTGCCGTGTGGGCGAACACGTCCTTGTTTATCCACCTGATCGTGTCGCCGACCTTCGCCTCGATCATTGCCGGCGAAAACACAAGCTTCTCGATCGTCACCTCGATGGTTTCGGCCTTGGCCGGCGCGGCACCCATGGCCAATGCCAGAGCAACCCACAGATGCCGCCGCGACATCATTGGCTCGATCCTCACTTCAGCATGCCGGCGACGTGTTCGGCGTGCTGTTCGTGGCCCTGGAATATTTTCAGGCCGGTTTCCAGCAGGCTTTTCAGCTCGGCATTGCTGGCCGACGGAATCAGCAGTGTTTCGAGCGCGCCATTGACCTGCTTGTGGTAGGCCACCTCGCTGGCGACATAGGCCTTGTCGAACGCAGCGCCCTTGAGCTTGGCAAGCTTGGCACGTTCCTCGGCCGCCGCCTTGGTCAGCGCTTTGCTGGTCGGATTATCCTCAGGCGTGACCTTGAGCTTCTTGACCAGGTCGAGAGCCTGTTTGTTGACCGCCTCGTGATCTCGCACCATGTCCTTGGCGAAATCCACGACCTCCTTGTTTTTCGATTTCTTCAGCGCCTGCTTGGCCGCCTCGACGTCAAGCACGCCCGCTGTGTAGGCGATATGTGCGATCTGCGGGTCGGTCGGTTTGTCGGCAGCTTGCGACGAGGGCGCCGCGCCAAGCAGGAAAATTGCGGCCAGTGCCGTGGTCGATCGAATAAACATGATGCTCTCCTTCGCCCCGACGCGGAACTGCATCGGGCTTCGTTTTCAGTGATGCTCATTGGATGCAGGTCACGGGAAAACGTTCCCGCGAAAATCGCCGCGGCCTATCCGGAAAGACCAAGCCGCTGCATCACGGCATTGGTCAGCCGTTCGCAGCGCCGGCCCGCGAACGGAAAGGCGTCGAGCAGCACCGGGCCGATCTGGTCGTCCAGCGCCTTGCGCACCAGCGCGCGGGCGCGGTGCAGCCGGGTCTTGATGGTTTCTGGTCGCACGCCAAGCAGTTCGGCGGTTTCCTCGATGCTCAATCCCTCGATGACGCGCGCCACGAACACGATCCGGTAGACATCGGGCAGACTGTCGGTTGCCCGTTCGACAAGCTCAAGGATCTGCCGTTGCGCCATCGTCCGCTCCGGATCGTCGCTCGGGTTGAGGGGAAACCGGATGATTTCGGCTTGCGGGTTTTCAGGCATCGCTACCATTCGCCGCCTTTTGCGCAAGCGGCCGAGGGCTTCGTTGATGACGATACGCGACAGCCATGTGGCGAGCGAGGCATCGCCGCGAAAGGACTCGAGATGGGCAAAGGCGCTGACATAGGCCTCCTGGACGATGTCCTCGGCCTCGCTGTCGTTCCGCACAACGCCGCGGGCGATGCGGTAGAGCCTTTGGTTGTGCGTCTTGATAATGGTGCGGAATGCATCGCCATCACGTGCCAGCGCGCGGCCGACAAGCTGCATATCGCCGGAAGCGGCGGGCGTTGCCGTCAACGCAGCAGGCATGTCCGATCTCCTGATAGGCTTCTCATCGGACATTGGATGCATCGGCCGACAAAAGGTTCCCGACCGATTTCGCCGGCCAGCCTATCCGTTTCAAGCGCCGGCAGAGGCTATTCTAGCGCCTTCACCACGCCGCCGCCCCTGTTTTGTAGAGCCGGCCGATCGGTCGCAGGATCGCAATTTTTCCAGGCTGTTACGCCGATTTTCTGACTCAGTCTGGAATGGTGCTGGCTCAGGCCTCAGCGGCCGCCGCCAGCCCGCGCGCCAGGTCGGCCTTCAAATCCTCGACATCCTCGAGCCCGATCTGCAGGCGCACCAGCGGCCCGTCATACGGGCCCTTGGCGATTGTGCGGTCGCCAAGGAATACCGGCACGGCAAGGCTCTCATAGCCGCCCCAGGAATAGCCGAGGCCGAAAAACTTCAACGCGTTGAGGAAGGCGTGCTGCTGCTTCTGTCCGCCTCCCGCGAGAACGATCGAGAAGATGCCGCTCGATCCGCAAAAATCGCGCTTCCACATAGCGTGGTCGGGATGACTGGGCAGCGCCGGATGCAGCACCTGCGCTACGCCGGGCTGACCCTCCAGCCAGCCGGCGAGGGAAAGCGCGCTCTTTTGATGATGCTCCAGCCGCACGCCCATCGTGCGCAGGCCGCGCAGCACCTGGTAGACGTCGTCCGGTCCGGCGCAGCAGCCCATCGTGTTGAACGTCTCGCAAAGCTGATTCCAGCAAGCTGCATTGGCCGACACCGTGCCGAGCAGCACGTCGGAATGGCCGGCCGGGTATTTCGTCGCCGCGTGGATGGAGATGTCGACGCCGTGGTCGAGCGGGCGGAAGTAGAGCGGCGTCGCCCAGGTGTTGTCCATCATGACGATGGCGCCGGCGGCATGTGCTGCCTTGGCGATGGCCGGTATGTCCTGCACCTCGAAAGTGTTGGAGGCCGGCGATTCGGTGAACACCACCTTGGTGTTGGGCTTGATCAGCGCCGCGATGCCGGCGCCGATGCGCGGTTCGTAATACTCGACCTCGATGCCCAGCCGCTTCAGCATCGTGTCGGCGAAGTTGCGGGTCGGATGATAAACGGAATCGACGATCAGCAGATGATCGCCGGCCGACAGGAAGGCGAGCAGCGGCAGCGTCACCGCCGCCAGGCCGGACGGTACCGCGACCGTGCCTGCCGAACCTTCCAGCGCATCGATCGCGCTGTTCAGCGCATCGGTGGTCGGCGTGCCGCGCGTGCCGTAGGTGTATCTCTGGCTGCGTGAAGCCATCGCCGCCGCATTGGGATAGAGCACGGTCGAGGCATGCACCACCGGCGGATTGACGAAGCCGAAATAGTCATGCGGGTTGTTGCCGGAATGGGCGAGCCGCGTGTTGACGCCCATCTCGCTGCCGTCTTTTGCCATTGCTTTTCGTCCCATGGGTTGGTCGTTAGCCATAGTGCGGCGGCATTGGCCGCGCAACCGCACCGAACTCGCCAGGCCAAGGTCTTGAATATGCCAATTCAGCAATGCGCCGTAGATCCTCTGAACGGCTGCCATGTGCGCTTGGCAAGTCACGGTCGGACTTTGCCGGCTTAATTGGCGCGCTGACCAATTTGCGAGCGCGTTTGTCTGCAATTTCAGGCATTTCAGGCGGTTGGTTTTCAAAGTCTTTCGGATTTGGTCATTTCCCTTGACCTCACAGGAATAATCGCCTTCGATGTTGTTCGTGAATGGGAGGCAGCGCGTCGGTTACGATGCGCGATTCCGGTGATGGGCCGGGATACATAGCTGCGTTCACACGGGAAAAAGTCAGGTTCGCCTGGAAAAAACAGAAAAGGGTCTGTGGGTCATGAAACACATTGCAATCGGCGTTTTGGGCGCCGCCGCGTTTGGATTCGCGGCTTCGGCGGCTTCGGCGGCCACGCTCGACGATGTCAAAGCGAAGGGCTTCATCCAATGCGGCGTCTCGACCGGTCTGGCCGGCTTCTCGGCGCCGGACGACAAGGGTGAGTGGCAAGGCATCGACGCGGACTTCTGTCGCGCTGTGGCGGCTGCCGTGTTCGGCGATGGCACCAAGGTGAAGTTTACACCGCTCAGTGCCAAGGAGCGGTTTACCGCTCTGCAGTCGGGCGAGATCGACATCCTGTCGCGCAATACCACCTGGACCATCAATCGCGACACCGCACTCGGCCTGAACTTCATCGGCACGACTTATTATGACGGCCAGGGCTTCATGATCAACGCCAAGAAGCTTCCGGGCGTGAACTCGGCGCTGCAGCTTTCGGGAGCGGCGGTCTGCGTGCAGAGCGGTACCACGACCGAGCTCAACCTTGCCGACTATTTCAAGTCGAACAAGATGGAGTACAATCCTGTCGTCTTCGAAAAGCTGGAAGAGGTTAACGCCGCCTATGACGCCGGCCGCTGCGACGTATACACCACCGACCAGTCGGGCCTCTATGGCATCCGCCTGACACTCGGTGCGCCGGCCGACCACGTCGTGTTGCCCGAGATCATCTCCAAGGAACCGCTTGGGCCGGCCGTACGCCAGGGCGACGACCAATGGTACCACATCGTCAAGTGGACCTATTTCGCGTTGCTCGACGCCGAGGAACTCGGCATCACCAAGGCCAATGTCGACGAGATGAAGAACTCGGACAGTCCCGAGATCAAGCGCGTGCTCGGCCAGGAAGCCGACACCAAGATCGGCACCGATCTCGGCGTCTCTAACGAGTGGGTCGTCAACATCGTCAAGGCCGTCGGCAATTACGGCGAGATGTTCGAGCGCAATGTCGGCTCGGGCAGCCCGCTGAAGATCGCGCGTGGCATCAACGCGCTGTGGACCAAGGGTGGTCTGCAATACGCTCCGCCGATCCGCTGATCGAAAATGGATTCGGAAGGCAGATCGTCTGCCTTCCGGTCTCTCTTTCCAGGGGACTGTCGAATGGCATCGCAGGAAGTTCTTCGCGAGGGGCCAAGCCGCGGTTCCCTCATTAATGATCCTCGTGTCCGCGGTATATTCTTTCAAGCGCTGGTCCTCGTTCTGCTGGTAGCGGGGGTCTGGTGGGTTACCCACAATGTCATCGTCAATCTGACGCGCCTGCACATCGCTTCCGGTTTCGGCTTTCTCAAGGGCCGCGCCGGCTTCGACATCAGCGAAAGCGCCATCGCTTATTCGTCGGATTCGACTTATTTCCGGGCCATCCTGGTCGGCTTCATCAACACCGTGATCGTGGCCGTCGTCGGCATTATTACCGCCAGCATCATCGGTTTCATCGTCGGCATCGGCCGACTGTCGCGCAACTGGCTGATCAGAAAGATCTGCACGGTCTATGTCGAGGTCTTCCGCAACATCCCGCCGCTGCTGGTCATCTTCTTCTGGTATTCCGGCGTGCTCGCCGTGCTGCCGCCGCCGCGCGAGAGCATTAATTTGCCGTTCGGCTCCTTTCTCAACCAGCGCGGCTTCTATTTTCCGCGCGCTGTCTGGGGCGAGGGCTCCTGGCTGATCCTGGTCGCCCTGCTCCTCGGCATTGCCATGGCCTGGTTCGTCGCCCGCAAGGCGCGGCAGCGGCAGATGGCGACGGGTCAGCCATTCCCGGTGCTCTGGACATCGATAGCGTTGATTGTCGGCCTGCCGCTGCTGGCCTACGCGCTGAGCGGCTTTCCTCTGAGCTTCGAATTCCCGAAGCAATCGACTTTCAACCTGGTCGGTGGCTTTCAGGTCAGACCGGAGTTCCTGTCACTCTATCTGGCGTTGTCCTGCTATACGGCCGCCTTCATCGCCGAGATCGTGCGCGCCGGCATCAGGGGCGTCAGCACGGGCCAGACCGAGGCGGCCGCGGCACTTGGGCTGCGCTCGGGATCGATCCTCAGGCTTGTCGTCGTGCCGCAGGCGATGCGTATCGTTATTCCGCCGCTGACCAGCCAGTATCTGAACTTGACCAAGAACTCTTCACTCGCCATCGCCATCGGCTATCCGGACCTGACGGCGACTGCCGGCACTGTCTTGAACCAGACCGGGCAGGCGGTTGAAGGCGTGGTGATCATGATGGCTGTCTATCTCGCGCTAAGCCTGATCACGTCGGCGATCATGAACGTCGTCAATGCCAGGATGGCGCTGGTGGAGAGGTAGGGCCATGCAGGAACACGACATGTCTTGGGTGCGGACGGAAATGGCGCTGGCCCAACCGGCGCCGTCGAGCGAGCGTGGCCTCACCGCCTGGATCCGCAAGAACCTGATTGCCACCACGGGCGACACCATTCTCACCATCGTCGGCATAGCGCTGGTCGCTATGATCCTGCCCCAAATCATCAATTGGGCCTTCATCAACGCCCAGTGGACCGGACCGGACCGTTCGGTCTGTGCCACCGTGGCGCAAGGCGGCATCCAGCCGGATGGCTGGACCGGTGCTTGCTGGGCATTCGTCAACGCCAAGTTCGGCCAGTTCATGTTCGGCACCTATCCTATCGAGGAGCGTTGGCGGCCGATCGTGGTGGCCATCCTGTTCGTGGCACTGTTGGTGCCGCTGCTCGTTCCGCGCGTACCACGCAAGGGGCTGAATGCCATTCTTCTCTTTCTTGTACTGCCGGTCGTCGCCTTCGTTCTGTTGGTCGGCGGCCTATTCGGCCTGCCGCATGTCGAGACGTCGCGTTGGGGTGGACTGCTGGTGACGCTCAGCCTGTCCTTCGTCGGTATTGCCGTGTCGCTGCCGATCGGCATCGTGCTGGCGCTCGGCCGGCGCTCGAACATGCCGATCGTCAAGCTGCTGTGCGTGATCTTCATCGAGACGGTACGCGGCATCCCGCTGATTACGGTGCTGTTCTTTGCCAGCGTGATGCTGCCGCTGTTCCTGCCGGCCGGCGTCAGCTTCGACAAGTTCCTGCGCGCGCTGATCGGCGTGTCGCTGTTTGCCGCCGCCTACATGGCCGAAGTGGTGCGTGGCGGCCTGCAGGCGATCCCCAAAGGCCAGTATGAGGGCGCCGATTCGCTCGGCCTCAGCTACTGGCAGAAGATGGGCCTGGTCGTCATGCCGCAGGCGCTGAAGCTGGTCATTCCCGGCATCGTCAACACCTTCATCGGCATGTTCAAGGACACCAGCCTGGTCATCGTCATCTCGATGTTCGACCTCCTCGGCATCGTCAAGCAGAACTTCTCCGACGCCAATTGGGCGACGCCGCAGACGGCCAGATCCGGCCTGGTGTTCGCGGCCTTCATCTTCTGGCTGTTCTGCTTCGGCATGTCGCGCTATTCAATGTACACGGAACGCCGTCTCGACACCGGCCACAAACGCTAAAAAGGGGACCTTGTCATGGCCATAGAAAACGCCGTCAGCGCGGAAGAGATCAAGGTCAATGCCGCCAAGATGCACATTTCCACCACCGATGTCGCCATCGACATCATCGCCATGCACAAATGGTACGGCGAATTCCATGTGCTGAAGGACATCAATCTAAAGGTGATGCGCGGCGAGCGGATCGTCATCTGCGGCCCGTCGGGCTCCGGCAAATCGACGATGATCCGCTGCATCAACCGGCTGGAGGAACATCAGAAGGGCAAGATCATCGTCGACGGCAAGGAACTGACCAACGATCTGAAGAAGATCGACGAGGTGCGCCGCGAGGTCGGCATGGTGTTCCAGCACTTCAACCTGTTCCCGCATCTGACCATTCTGGAGAATTGCACGCTGGCGCCGATCTGGGTGCGCAAGATGCCGCGCAAGCAGGCCGAGGAAATCGCCATGCATTTCCTCAAGCGCGTCAAGATCCCGGAACAGGCCAACAAATATCCCGGCCAGCTTTCCGGCGGCCAGCAACAGCGCGTGGCGATCGCCCGCTCGCTGTGCATGAACCCGCGCATCATGCTGTTCGATGAGCCGACCTCGGCTCTCGATCCGGAAATGATCAAGGAAGTGCTGGAGACGATGGTCGGGCTGGCGGAGGAAGGCATGACCATGCTCTGCGTCACCCACGAGATGGGCTTTGCGCGCAAAGTCGCCAACCGGGTGATCTTCATGGACCAAGGCCAGATCGTCGAGCAGAACACGCCGGCCGAGTTCTTCGACCACCCGCGCCATGAGCGCACGAAGCTGTTCCTGTCGCAGATCCTGCACTGATCCTGTACCCCGGGTTCGGGACAAGAGCGGCGGATCAAGCCTCTCTGTCTTGCTGGCTTCGCGCGTATTCGACGAGCGCTGACCGTGCGCTGCGCGAGAAGATAGCAAGCGCGCTTCAGGTCGTTCGAGTGGTCACGTTGCAACCTGGTAACTAAGGCCGGCGCGGATCATAAGCGCGCCGGCTGCGTTCATTGCCATTGGGAGTTGTATAGCGAGCCGCGTGGGCGCGTGCGGCGGCAGGTCACGGGTTCATCCTGATGCTCATCCAACCGATCGATTATTTCCTCGTCGTCTGGTTCGCGCTGGCGCTGGCTTCGACGCTTTATGTCGGCTTCGACCAATATCGCAACAACCCCGAGCCGGTGGTGATGAAATGGGGCTTCATTCTGGTCACCCTCTATATGGGTCCGCTCGGCTTGCTGCTCTACGTGCTCGCCGACAAGGAGCCTCGGCCGGGCGAGCATGAACTCTTCACCCGGCCGCTCTGGAAGCAGGGCGTCGGCTCCACTATCCACTGTGTCGCCGGCGATGCCACCGGCATCATTCTTGCCGCCGCCGTCACGGCGGCGCTCGGCCTGCCGATGTGGATCGACCTGATCGTCGAATATCTGGCCGGCTTTGCCTTCGGCCTGTTCATCTTCCAATCGCTGTTCATGAAATCGATGATGGGCGGCACCTATTGGGAGAACGTGCGCAAGAGCTTCCTGCCCGAGTTCATCTCCATGAACTTCATGATGGCCGGCATGGCACCGGTCATGAGCTTCCTGATGATGGGCCGCGACATGCGTGCGATGGAACCGACGGAGCTGTTGTTCTGGGGCGTGATGTCGATCGGCGTCATCGCCGGCTTTGCGCTTGCCTACCCGGCCAATGTCTGGCTGGTCGCGCGGGGGCTGAAGCATGGGCTGATGACGCAGCGCGCGCAGGCAGCCGGCATCGATGGTCGGGAGCAGCCTGCCACGAGGCAACATGCGCAGATGCAAATGCAGCAGGCCGACGCCAGCGGCCATCGCGGGCAGCGCCACGATATGGCTTCCCACAAAGGCAAAGGCGGCGGCCATCACATGGAGACAGATGCCACGACGCCGCAGGTCGCTGCCCTGGGTGCCGTCTCCCTGCTGGCGCTCGCCATCGGCATGATCGCGCCGGCGAACTGGCTGAACCTGACGCTGTCGGCGCGCGACGTCGGCGGGGTGATCATGCCGCAAGGAATGATCATGGATCGCGATACGCCGGCTGATGCGATGCGCGACATGGCCGCTACCGATCCACGCCTCGTGGCCGCCTCTTATGGCCTTACGGCAAAGGGCGACCAGGACCTGCCGTTTCGGATGGAGAACGGCATCAAGGTGTTCGAGCTCAGGCCTTCAGTGGTCCGCTGGCAGATCCTGCCGGATGTTGCAGTCGACGCCTATGCCTATAATGGCCAGATTCCCGGTCCGCGAATTCACATTCGCCAGGGCGATCGGGTCAGGATCAACGTCACCAACGGCCTGCCTGAGGAAACGACGGTGCACTGGCATGGCTTGATCTTGCCGAACCAGATGGATGGGCCGGCCGAGATCACGCAGGCGCCGATCGAGCCCGGGCAATTCTATTCATACGAATTCACCGCAACCCAGCACGGAACCTATTTCTATCACCCCCATGCCAAGCCGGACCGGACCCAGGCGCTCGGCCTCTACGGTGCGCTGATCATCGATCCCGCCAATCCCGCCGACGAGGTCGCGGCCGACCATGATTACGTCATCGAGCTTCAGGAATGGCTGGTGCGGGAAGGGCTGACCTACCCGTCGATGCCGATGGACGGCGGCATGCCGAATTTCTTCACCATTAACGGCAAGGCCTATCCCTCGACCGAGACGATCCCGATGAAGGTTGGCGAGACGCTCAAGGTGCGGTTCATCGGCACCAACAACGGCTTCATCCATCCGATGCATATCCATGGCGGACCGTTCGAGGTCGTTGCCCGCGACGGCGAAACGATCGCTGCCTCGGGTCGTTTCCTTGCCGATACGGTCAATGTCGGGCCGGGTCAGCGCTACGACGTGATCTGGAAGGCGCAGCGTCCGGGCAAATGGCTGATCCATTGCCACATCCCGCATCACACCACGAACAACAATGTCGAGGAGAAGGGCGGAGGCGGGCTGATGGTCGTCATCGATGTCACCTGACCGTAGCCGTCTAAAAAGGAGCGTCAGTGCTCGTGGCCGTGGTTTTCGTCATGCACGTCTCGTGAGGGTGCGGATGGTCGTTCTCTCCACGTTCGGTTGAAAACCTCACATTCGCCGTAGCCAAGGCCGGGATATGCTGGGACAGTTCGTCCTTCAGCGCTGTCGCGATGTTGTTCGCTTCCGAGAGCGGCAGGGTTTCGTCTGCGGCAATTGCGATGTCGGCGTGCAATCTATGACCGATCCAGCGCGCCTTGGCATCGACAATGCGTGCGCCCGGAACGTGCTCGGCGGCATGTCGGATTTCATCCATCACACCGGGTTCGATTCCATCCAGCATGCGGGTCAGCACCGAGCGGGCCGATTGCCAGACGATACCGAAGATCGCAATCGTGATCAGCAGGCCGACAATCGGGTCGGCCAAGGAAAAGCCGAGCCAGACGCCGATGGCTCCGATGACCACGGCAAGGCTGGTAAGTCCGTCGGTGCGGGCGTGATAGCCGTCGGCAATCAGTGCCGCGCTGTTGATTTCGCGGCCGACGCGGATACGGAACACGGCAACCGCCTCGTTGCCGAGGAAGCCGACAATGCCCGCCGCAGTCAGCCAGCCGAGATGGGTCACAATGTGTGGATTGATCAGCCTGTCGATGGCTTGGTAGGCGGCGACTACAGCGCTGAACAGGATGATGAGCACGATGATGATGCCGGCCAGATCCTCGACCCGGCCCAAGCCATAGGTGAAGGTCCGCGACGGCTTGCGCCGCGCCAGCACGAACGCAATCCATAGCGGGATCGCCGTGGTCGCATCGCCGATGTTATGGATCGTATCGGCCAGCAATGCCACGCTCCCCGACAGCACAACCACGACCATCTGCAATGCTGCGGTGATCGCCAGGATCACGAACGACCATTTGATTGCCCAGATGCCCCGATCGGTGGTGGCAATTGTCGCATCGATGACGCCATGGCTGTGGCCGTGCGGACCGTGACCGCCGTGATGATGTGCGGCGTGCGAGCCGAACCCCAGCCAGTCCAGAATGCGGGCTAACATGGGATTCATAGATATTTCGCCAGCTGCTTGAGCTCCGCCAGTGAGTTGCCGCCGGTTTCCACGCTGTCGGTCAGGCAATGCTCGATGTGATCGTTGATCAGCTCGCGCTTGGCGCTGCTGATGGCCCGTTCGACGGCATGAAGCTGCTGCGCCAGATCAACGCAAGGGCGATGCGCCTCGATCATCGCCAGCACCGCCGCAAGGTGGCCTTGCGCGCGCTTCAGGCGCTTTATGATGGAAGGATGCGAAGCGTGGAGGTGATCTGACATGCCTCAGCATATCCTTCCCGGGAGGATACGCGTCAAGCTCTAAGTCAGTTGTGCAATTTCCGGAGAGGCTTCACCTTGAACATTGCTTGGCCTATGCCTTCCCCATGAAGAAGCTTGCTCGTTTTCTCGGCCTGCTGGTCGTTGCAGCAGTCCTTGCGGTGGCGCTGGGCACGCTGCTGCCGCGCCCGCTCTGGCCGGCGGCCGCTGCCGATCCGATCGGCGCAAGCCACCGCATCGTGGTGCTGAAAAATCCGATCCACACCGACATCGCCATCCCGGTCGACGACGATGTGCGCCGGCGCTTCCACTTCCTGGTCGATGCCGGCATTCCGGCCGACATGGCGGAGGTCCGCTACATCGTCTTCGGCTGGGGCGGCCGCGCCTTCTATCTCGAGACGCCGACCTGGTCGGAACTGAAGGCAGTGTCGGTGATGAAGGCGCTGACCGTCGATGCCTCGGTGATGCATGTCGACGTTTCAGGCGAGATCGCCGAGCCGCATCCCGACGTCGCCGGCTTCGACGTAAGTGAGGAACGCTTTGCGGCGCTGCTCGATTTCATTGCAGCGAGCTTTCAGCAGGGACCGAACGGGGCCATGCCGATCGAGAATGCGGCCTATTCCCGTTTCGATCGTTTCTTCGAAGCCAATGGCCATTTCAACGCGCTGGTCGGCTGCAACACCTGGGCGGCGGCGGCACTGCGCACCGCCGGCCTGCGCACCGGCTGGTGGAACCCGCTGCCGGCCTCGCTTAGCCTGTCGATGCGGCTTTACAATTGACAAGGCTCCGATGACTTAGGACCGCCGAGCGTCCGCCCGCCAGCCATAGAGCCAGTCCAGATCAGCGGCGAGTTTTTCGGGTGAGCGCATCGCCAGGAACAGGTTGCGGGCCATCGCCACCGGCCCGGCCGCATGCCAGGCGAGGCGGTTGAGGGCGCCGCGGCGGGCGACCTGGGATACGCGCGGCCGCCGCGCCTGTTCCCAGGCGACAAGCGCGCTGCTGAGGTCGGCAGGCGAGCTGGCAACGAAACCGGCAAGGGTTACCGCGTCTTCGATCGCCATCGCCGCGCCCTGTGCGGCAAACGGCGTCATCGCATGCGCCGCATCGCCGATCAGCGCGATGCCCTGCGGCGTCGTCCACCGCCGCTGCTCGACGGTATGGATCGGCCATGCCGTCCATGGCGCGGCCTCGCTCGCCAGACGGACCAGCGCCGGCGCGGTACCGCGCATGGCGCTGGCGAGGATGGCGGGGTCGGCATGCCCCGACCAGCTCTCGGCGATGCGCTCGCCCTTGGTGAAGGCCGCGAGGTTGAAGACCGCGCCACGGCTGACCGGATAGGCGACCATATGGAAGCCTGGATAGAGGAATGTGGTAACGCAATCCGGCGCACCGATCACCCTGAAGGCTTGTCCGGCGAGGCTGTCCGCGGCCACCGTTGCGCGCCAGGCCAGCTCGCCCGAGAAGCGGATTCTCCGGAAATCGGCCCCCTCGCGGGCGAGCGTTTCTCGCACCGACGACCAGACGCCATCGGCTCCGACCAGCAACGATGCTTCGGCTTCGATGGTCGTGCCGGCAACGACTGTTGCGGTGATGCCATTCGGTCCGGTTGCGACGCCGCCGACGCGGGCACCGGTGACAAGCTCGACCTTGGACCGCTCGGCTATCCGCTCCATCAGCGCTGACTGCAGGTCCGCGCGGTGGGCGACGAGATAGGGTGCTCCCCAGCGCGTTTCAGCCACATGGCCAAGCGGTACGCGCGCCAGCTCGCGCAGCGTGACGGCATCCTTCAGCACGACCGCCTCCGGCCGCACCGCCGTCGGCAGCAGCCGATCGAGTACGCCGAATTGTCGAAGGATGCGTGTCGCGTTGGGTGAAAGCTGGATGCCGGCGCCGGCAGCCTCGAGGTGCTGCGCCTGTTCGAACAGTTTTATCCGATAGCCGCGCTCGGCAAAGGCCAGTGCCGTCGTCAGCCCGGCGACGCCCGCCCCGGCGATGACCACCAGCCGGCACTGCGTTTCTCGCATCAGGCTTGTCGCGGAAGAATCAGGCGGCCTGGTCGATATAGAGGCAGCCCGGCGGCTGCGTTTCCAATGCCTTCAGCTTGGGCGAATAGCGATAGAGCGTCGAGCAATAGGGGCAGACTTTTTCATTGTCGTCGCCCATATCGAGAAATACATGCGGGTGGTCGAAAGGCGGATTGGCGCCGGTGCACATGAATTCCTTGACGCCGATGTCGATTGCCGGATAGCCCGCATCGTTCTGGAAATGGGGAATGGAACCGCCTGCCATCGTCGTCTCCTGATCTTGTCGATTGCATCTGGATCATAACCCATCTCTTTGCAAGATCGATGAAATGAAACTGTCGCAAAAGCCTGTCAGAGGATAAGTTGAGCCGGTTAAGGCTGTGGTCGTCAAACGGTGTGGGAAGAGCGGAAACCATGAACGAACTGAAGCCGGTCCAGAACGAATTCATCAGTGTCGAGGCCGCGAGCCGCGAAGGCGGCAATCCCGACCGCTTCGTCAACCGCGAGTTTTCCTGGCTGCAATTCAACCGGCGCGTGCTCGAAGAATCGCTGAACGCCAATCATCCGCTGCTCGAGCGCGTTCGCTTCCTGTCGATATCGGCAGCCAATCTCGACGAGTTCTTCATGGTCCGCGTCGCCGGTCTTGCCGGCCAGGTGCGCGAGGGCATCGTGCTGAAGAGCCCGGATGGGCGTACTCCCGAGCAGCAGCTCGAACAATTGCTGCGCGAGGTCGAGCGCCTGCAGGAGGACCAGCAGAACAGCCTTTCGGCGCTGATGCTGCTGCTCGACAAACAAGGCATCGAAAGCATCACCCGCGATGCGCTGACCAAGGACGAGAAGACCTGGCTCGAGGACCATTTCCAGGAGCAGGTATTTCCGGTCCTGACCCCGCTGTCGATCGACCCGGCGCATCCGTTTCCGTTCATTCCCAATCTCGGTTTCTCGATGGCGCTGCAATTGCGCCATCGCAAGAACGGCGAGGAAATGAGCGCGCTTCTGCGCCTGCCGGTGGCGCTGAGGCGCTTCATCCGTTTGCCGGATCGCAAGCATCATGTCCGCTTCATTCCACTCGAAGAGGCGGTCAGTCTCTATATCGGCAAGCTGTTCCCCGGCTATGAGGTCAAGGGCTCCGGCACGTTCCGCATCATCCGCGACAGCGATATCGAGGTCGAGGAAGAATCAGAGGATCTGGTGCGGCTGTTCGAGACGGCGCTGAAGCGGCGGCGCCGCGGCTCGGTCATCCGCATCGAGTTCGACAGGTCGATGCCGGCCGAATTGCGCGATTTCGTCGCCGGCGAGCTTGGCGTCTCGGCAAGCCGCATCAGCGTGCTCACCGGTCCGCTGGCGCTCAGCCAGATTTCGGAGATCGTCGCCGTCGCCCGCGACGATCTGAAGTTCACGCCTTACAATCCGCGCTTTCCCGAGCGCATCCGCGAGCATGGCGGCGACTGTTTTGCCGCGATCCGCGAGAAGGACATCATCGTCCACCACCCTTACGAATCCTTCGACGTGGTGGTGCAGTTTCTGCGCCAGGCAATGGCCGACCCGGAAGTGGTGGCGATCAAGCAGACGCTCTACCGCACCTCCAACGACAGCCCGATCGTACGCGCGTTGGTCGACGCCGCCGAGGCCGGCAAGTCGGTGACGGCGCTGGTCGAGCTCAAGGCGCGTTTCGACGAGGAGGCCAACATCCGTTGGGCCCGCGACCTCGAGCGCGCCGGCGTCCAGGTCGTTTTCGGCTTTCTCGAACTGAAGACCCACGCAAAGATGTCGCTGGTCGTGCGGCGCGAGGATGGCAGGCTGCGCAATTATGTGCATCTCGGCACCGGCAACTACCACCCGGTCACGGCACGCATCTACACCGACCTGTCCTTCTTCACCACCGACCCGACAATCGCGCGCGATGTCGCCCAGTTGTTCAACTTCATCACCGGCTATGCCGAGCCGGCCGAGCAGATGCGGCTGGCCATCTCGCCGTTCACGCTGCGCGACCGCATCCTCCAGCACATTTCGGACGAGATCAGCCACGCGCTGGAGGGCAGACCGGCCCGCATCTGGATGAAGATGAATGCCTTGGTCGACCCGATCGTCATCGATGCGCTCTACGATGCCAGCCGCGCCGGCGTCGAGATCGATCTCGTCGTGCGCGGCATCTGCTGCCTGAGACCGCAGGTGCCCGGCCTGTCGGAGAACATCAGGGTGAAGTCGATCGTCGGCCGCTTCCTCGAGCACAGCCGCATCTACTGCTTCGGCAACGGCCACGGCCTGCCCTCGGACGGGGCGATCGTCTACATCTCCTCGGCCGATTTGATGCCGCGCAATCTCGACCGCCGCGTCGAGACCATGGTGCCGATCACCAATCCAACTGTGCATGAGCAGGTGCTCGGCCAGATCATGCTCGGCAACATCATGGACAACCAGCAAAGTTTCGACGTATTGGCTGATGGAACCTCCCGGCGCGTCGTGCTGGAGGAGGGCGAGGAACCGTTCAACGCGCAGGAATATTTCATGACCAATCCGAGCCTGTCCGGACGGGGCGATGCGTTGAAGTCGCATGCGCCCAAGCGCATCGCGCAGTTCAAACGCCGCAAGAAACAGAACGCAGCGACGGGCTGATGATTTCAGCGTCCCAGGGCCGGCTCCAGGACCGCCGACCGCTGTCCATCATCGATATCGGGTCGAACTCGATCCGTCTTGTGATCTATGAGGGGCTGGCGCGCTCGCCGACCTTGCTGTTCAACGAAAAGATGCTGGCCGGCCTCGGCCGCGGCATCGTTTCGACCGGAAAGCTCGATCCCGAGGCGGTGACGCGTTCGATGGAAGAGTTCCGCCGCTTCCGCGCGCTCTCCGACCAGGCCGGCGCCGAGCGCATGTATGTGCTGGCGACCGCCGCCGCTCGTGAGGCGGTCAACGGCCCCGACTTCATCCACCGCGCCGAGGATGTGCTCAAGACCGAGATCCAGGTGCTGAGCGGCCGCGAGGAAGCTCATTATTCGGCACTCGGCGTGATCTCCGGTTTCCACCCGGCCAACGGCATCGCCGGCGACCTTGGCGGCGGCAGCCTCGAACTGATCGATATCGACGGTGAGACGATCGGTGACGGCATCACGCTGCCGTTGGGCGGCTTGCGCCTGCAGGACATGGCGAAGAACTCGCTGGCCCAGGCGGCAAGGATCACGCGCGAGCAACTGGCGCGGGCGAAATTGCTGAAGGGCGGGCAGGGCAGGGCCTTCTACACGGTCGGCGGCACCTGGCGAAACCTCGCCCGGCTGCACATGGAAATGACCAACTACCCGCTCGGCGTCATGCACCACTACGAGATCGGCATCGAAAGCGCCGCGAACTTCCTCCGGCAGGTCGCCAAAGCCGAGATCGACAAGATCAAAGGCATCGAGGGCATCTCCAAGAACCGCCGCTCGCTGCTGCCCTATGGCGCCATCGTGCTGCAGGAGATCATGGCGGCGATGCAGCCGTCGAAGATCATCGTGTCGGCGCTGGGCGTGCGCGAGGGCTTTCTCTATTCGCTGCTCGACAAGGCCGAGCAGAAGGCCGATCCGCTGATCTCGGCTGCGGAAGAGCTTGCCCGCCTCCGCTCACGCTCGGTCGACCACGCGCATGAGCTTGTCGAATGGACCGGCAAGGCATTCGCCGCCTTCGGCATCGACGAGACCAGGGATGAGGCGCGCTACCGCCACGCCGCCTGCCTGCTCGCCGATATCGGCTGGCGTGCCCATCCCGAATATCGCGGCAAGCAATCGCTCAACATCATCGCTCACGCCTCGTTTATTGGCGTCGACCATCCCGGCCGCGCCTTCCTGGCGCTTGTCAGCCTGTTTCGCCACGAGGGCGTGTTCAATGAAGCCGCTCCGGAAATCCGCGGGCTGGCGACACCGCGCTATCTCGAGCGCGCCCGCGTGCTGGCCGCGCTGCTGCGCGTCGTCTATTTGCTGAGCGCGGCAATGCCCGGCGTCATGCCGCGACTGAAATGGGAAAACCGCGGCAATGGCGTGCTGGCGCTGGTGCTGCCGGCAGCGCTGGCCGATCTTTACGGCGAGCGGCCGGCCGGCCGGTTGGCACAGCTGGCAAGGGTCACCAACCGCCGGCTGGTGCTGGCGGTCGAGGGCGGGCCTAGCATGACTGTCAAATAGACGCCCGCGCTGTCGCGTCGCGACCGTTGAGGAAGGGAAACGCCGTGAAATCCAGGCAGGTTCTTCAGCTGTTGGTTACCGGGATCTTCGTCCTCTTCGCGGGCCCGTCAATGTGAGCCGTCTCGCAACGTTCGTTTTTCTGGACACCGAATAAACCGGGCGGCAGCTTAGGCGCTCGCTGCAACCAGCCGCCCGTCGGCCGACCAGGCGCCCGCACCAGCCATTGCCAGCGCCAGGAAACCGCCTGCTATGGCGATGTCCTTCATCAGCATCTGTGAATGCATGAAGGTCAGCGTCGGATCGTCGCCGCCCTGGCCATAATGACCGAGGAAGCCCGCCGCGATGCAGAAGGCAGCGAGCAGCAGCGCCACGACCGGCGTCTTGAAGCCGACGAGGATGAGCAGCCCGGCGATCAGCTCGAACAGGCCTGTCGCCCAAGCCACCAGCGTCGGCAGCGGCAGGCCGAGGCCGGCGAAATAGCCTGATGTGCCGGCGATGTCGGCAAGCGCATGGAAGCCGGACGGCACGAACAGCGCGGCGAGCAGCAGCCGGGAAAGCAAGAGCAGCGCATTGCGAGGCATGGTCTCCTCCGATATCGGCGACCGATCCTAGCAGAGTTCCAGCCAGCGGATATAAACCGACAACGAAAAAGGGGCGCGGAAAATTCCGCGCCCCTTTGTTCAGGAAATGCTGGACTGCTTCAGCCGCGCTTGGCGTCGATCGAATACGCGCCTGGGCCCGAGGACGCGAGCACGAGGAAGCCGCCGGCAATGCCGAGGTTCTTCATGAAATTGATCATCTGCATCTGATCGGCCCAGCCGGTGTGGGCGACCAGCGCGGTGGCGACGGTGAAGATCGCCATTACCCAGCCGACGATCCTGGTCTGGAAGCCGACGAGGATGGCCAGGCCGCCAAGCAGTTCGATAAGGCCGACGACAATGGCGGTCACCATCGGCAGCGGCAGGCCAAGGCTGCCGAAATAGCCGGCGGTGCCGGCAATCGCCGTCAGCTTGCCGAAACCGGAAAGCAGGAAGATGACAGAAAGCAGGATGCGGCCGAGCAGGATCGTGCCCGAGGCGCCGGCGGCGGTGCCGGAACCGGCAAACGAATTGTTGGTGGACGTATTGGTGGACATGCGTAACTCTCCAGAAGGGTTTGGCCAAACGGCTTGGGATACCCGCCTAGTTAGCGCAGGTCGACTGTTCACCAAAGACGTCAGATTGGTTACGGATTGTTCACCTCGGTAACGTTTTCGCGATGAACATGGGTGTTGTGATCCAGGCATATCAACACCCTAGCCCGGATGCGTCATGTCCTCCGGCCGCACCAGCCGCTCATAGTCGGCTTCGCTGACCAGCCCGGTGGCCAGCGCTTCCTGGCGCAGCGTGGTGCCGTTCTTGTGCGCCGCTTTGGCGATCTTGGCGGCGTTGTCGTAGCCGATCGTCGGCGCAAGCGCCGTCACCAGCATCAGCGAACGGTCGAGCGCCGCCTTGATGTTGTCTTCGCGGGCCTCGATGCCGACGACGCAATTGTCGGTGAACGACACGGAAGCGTCGGCCAGCAGCTGTACCGATTGCAGGAAACAATAAGCCATCAGCGGATTGTAGACGTTGAGCTCGAAATGACCCTGACTTCCGGCGAAGCTGATCGCCGCATTGTTGCCGAACACCTGCACGCAAACCTGTGTCATCGCCTCGCATTGGGTCGGATTGACCTTGCCAGGCATGATCGACGAGCCCGGTTCGTTTTCCGGCAACGACAATTCGCCGAGGCCCGAACGCGGGCCGGAGCCGAGCAGGCGGATATCGTTGGCGATCTTGAACAGCGCCGCCGCGCAGGCATTGATGGCGCCGTGCGAGAACACCATGGAATCATGGGCGGCCAGCGCCTCGAACTTGTTCGGCGCAGTGACGAAATCGATGCCGGTGATCGCGGCGATGCGCGCCGCCACCTTTTCGGCAAAACCGACCGGAGCGTTGAGACCGGTCCCGACCGCGGTGCCGCCTTGCGCCAATTCCTGCAGGCCGGGCAGGGTCATTTCGATGCGCTTGATCGACGAGGCGACCTGCGCCGCATAGCCGGAGAACTCCTGGCCGAGCGTCAGCGGCGTCGCGTCCTGCGTGTGGGTGCGGCCGATCTTGACGATGTGGGCGAAAGCCCTGGTCTTGGCGTCGAGTGCCGCATGCAAATGCCTCAGCGCCGGCAGCAGGTCGTGAATGATGCGCTCGGCGCAGGCGATGTGCATGGCCGTCGGATAGGTGTCGTTCGACGACTGGCTCATGTTGACGTGGTCATTGGGATGCACCGGCTTCTTCGACCCCATGACGCCGCCCAAAAGCTCGATCGCGCGGTTGGAAATCACCTCATTGGCGTTCATGTTGGACTGCGTGCCTGAGCCGGTTTGCCAGACGACCAGCGGGAAATGGTCGTTCAGCTTGCCGTCGATGACCTCCTGGGAGGCCTCGATGATGGCCTTGCCGATCGCCGGATCGAGCCGCTTCAGCTCCATATTGGCTTCGGCGGCCGCCCGCTTGACGATGCCCAGCGCCCGCACGATCGAGGCCGGCTGTTTCTCCCAGCCGATCTTGAAATTGGCCAGCGAACGCTGCGCCTGCGCACCCCAATAGCGGTCGGCGGCGACCTCGATGGGACCGAACGTGTCGGTTTCGGTTCTGGTCTCTGGCGCGCTCACGAAGTCTCTCCGGTTTGCAATTTGCAAACGGCGTATCGCGTTGCACAAACGCCTTCAAGCGAAGATTGCGGGCGATGGAGATGCAAATCGGTTGAAGCCGCGCCTTTTCCTTCTCCCACAAGGGAGGAGGAAGGGCGCGCTCCTCACCCCGCCGTATACCCGCCGTCGATGGCAAAGATACCGCCGCTGGTCCACGCCGCCTCGTCGCTGGCGAGATAGACCGCGATGCCGGCAAGGTCGCTGGTCCGGCCGATGCGGCCGAGCGGATAGCTGCGCTCGACATAGGCCTTGAGCTCGGCTTGCGCGGCTTCCGGCAGGTTTTCGATCGACCTGCGCCGCATCGCTGTGTCGACCGTGCCGGGCGCGATGGCGTTGACCCTTATGCCGCGCGGCCCGAGCTCGAAGGCGAGCGATTTGGTCAGCGAATTGAGCGCGCCCTTCGACAGCGAATAGAGGCTGGACGACCGCTTCGGGATCATCTTGTGCGCAAAATAGGACGAGATGTTGATCACCGAAGCCGCGCCCGGCGCGAGATGCGGCAACAGCCGTTGGGTGAGGAAGAATACGGCCGTGACGTTGAGCGCGAACGATTGCTGGAACTGGTCCTCGCTGACGGTCTCGAACGGCACCAGGAATGCCACGCCGGCGTTGTTGACGAGGATATCGAGAGGTGGGCCGCGCCTGGCATGCTCGACCACGGCGTCGATGCCGGCGCTGGCCGACAGGTCGGCCGACAGCGTTTCGACATTATTCCCGAGCTGCTCGCGGGCGACGTCGAGTTTTTTGCCGTCGCGGCCGACGATCAGCACGTCCGCGCCTTCGCGCGAGAAAGTCTCGGCGATTGCCAGCCCGATCCCCTCCGAACCGCCGGTGACCAGTGCCCGTTTGCCGCCTAGTCTCATCCAACACTCCGCGCTTTGCCGTCTTGTCTGGTAAGGAGAGCAGCGCCGTTGCCGATTGTGGTCAAGCCTCCGGCTTATCCTACAATATGAACTTTCGGCTGATGCGCCTGGCTATTCGGCAGCGGCTGCACCGCGCCGAACAGCCAGCCGGGTAGCGACAAAATCCTTGACCTGATGAATGGCCTGTTCACGCGTAACGCTGCCTGGCTGCAGGCCAAGCCTCAACCACAGCCCGTCGATCAGGGCGGTGACGCCGAAAGCGATCTCGTCAGCATCGCGCGCCGGCGCCAGACCGCGCAGGCCGGACAGCAGGTTGGAGCGCATGCGCGCATGGATCACCTTCTGGATGCGGGCAAGCTTTTCGTCGCGCGGCACCTCCGCGCAAAGCGAAAGCCAAGCGTGGCAGAGGGACGGCTGGAAGAGATGCGGCTCGAAATTGCCTTCGATGATGGCATCTATCCGTTGCATTGGCGTACGCGCCTGCCTCAACCGCTCCACCACCGCATGACGCAGCACCAGGTTCGATTCGCGCATGGCATGCTCGAAAAGCTCCCGCTTGCTGTTGAAATAGTGCAGCACGATGCCCTTCGACGCGCCGGCCTGTGCCGCCACTTTCTCTATGGTGGCGCCAGCTATGCCTTCGCGCTGAAGCACGGCAAACGCGGCTTGCCGCAGCTCCTTGCGGCGTATGTCGCTGAGACGCTTGAGTTTCACCGGCCGGGATCCATGCATCGAAAACCGACGTTGACATTTTTGTCCGCTGAGATCAATCATTGACCGTTGGGACAATTTAAAAACCGAGTGGTCAACGTCGTTGGTGAAATGAGGAGAACCGAAATGCTTCGTTGCCTTGGAATAGGAGCCTCGCTCTGCGTCCTGCTGGCGATCCAGCCGGCCTTTGCGGCTGAACCCGAGCAATGCAAGGTCGTGCGCATGGCCGAGCCTGGATGGAACGATCTTGCCTTCACCACCGGCGTCACCAGCGTCTTGCTCGATGCGCTCGGCTACAAGCCGGCAAGTTCGCTTCTGGGCATCAACGTCATCTATGAATCCTTGAAGAACAATGATTTAGACGTGTTCCTTGGCTATTGGGATCCGGCGATGATCACCTACTACGAGCCCTATAAGAAGGACGGCTCGGTGGACGATGTGCGCGTCAATCTCGTCGGCGCCAAATACACCTTTGCCGTGCCGACTTACGTCTGGGAGGCCGGCGTCAAGGATTTTGCCGACCTGCAAAAGTTCGCCGACAAGTTCGGCAGGAAGATGTACGGCATCGAGCCGGGCTCGAACCAGCTGATGATGGACGCCATCGCTGATAAGTCGCTCGGCCTCGATGGCTGGCAGGTCGTCGAATCGAGTGAAGCCGGCATGCTTTCCGAGGTCGGCTACGAGATCAAGGAAAAGCGCTTCATCGTCTTCCAGGGCTGGGCGCCGCATCCAATGAACACGATGTACGATTTCAAATATCTGAGCGGCGGCGACAAGTTCTACGGACCGAACTTCGGCGCCGCGACGGTGACGACGCAGGTGCGCAAGGGCTATCTGCAGCAATGCCCGAATGTCGGGCAGTTGCTGAAGAATCTCGCCTTCGACATCGATTTCGAAAATCTCGGCATGGGCTATCTCATCAATGACGGCATGAAGTCGGAGGAAGCCGGCCTGAAGGCGGTCAAGGAGAATCCGGATAGGCTCGGCGCCTGGCTTGCCGGTGTCACCACATTCGATGGCAAGCCCGCGCTCGACGCAGTCAAGCAGCAGCTCGGCCTGTGATATCGGCCGATCAGGCGGGCTGGAACGGCCGCAAGCGCAAGGTCGGTGCTGAAACGGCCTGCGTCGAAATCGCCGGGCAGGAGCCCGCGCTGGTGCTGGTGCACGGCTTTTCCGACACGAGCCGCAGCTTCTCCTTGCTGGCGCCGCATCTCGCCGGGCGCCGGCGTGTCATTCCAGACCTGCGCGGGCATGGCGCCTCGCCGGCCGGGACACGCGGCTTCGCCCCGGCGGATTTCGCGGAAGATGTGGCGAGTTTGATCGAGCGATTGCGGCTCGAGCGGCCGGTTCTGGTCGGGCATTCCCTGGGCAGCATGGTGGCGATCGAGGCAGCCGCGCGCTACCCCGAGATGATCGGTGGCCTGGTGCTGATGGCCGGAACGCTGCGGCCGCAGATCGGTGAGGATCACCCGATGACCATTGGTGTGCGGGCACTTCGAGACCCGATATCGCCGGCCGATCCGTTCTATGAATATTGGCATGCCTGCGAGGCCGAGGTTCCAGCGGACTTCCTGACCATGGCTGCAAAGGAAGCGTCAGCCATGCCGGCGGCACTTTGGTGCGCAATCCTGGAGCAGGTTCGGCGCGTCGATCTGACCGACAAGGCGCGCACGCTGCACCTGCCGGCGCTTGTCATTGCGGGCGGGCGCGACCTGCTCTTCGACGAAACGCACCAACGGCGGCTCCTCGAAGAAATCCCCGCCGCCGCGTTTGTAAGCGCGGTGCGGTGCGGACACAACCCGCACTGGGAGGATCCGGCATTGGTTGCGGCAGCCATCGCCCGGTATTTCAACGTCTGGAATGAAGCCGACCTCGAAGCGACCGGCAATCTGGGCTGAGAGCAGTCATGAACCTTTCCGAATACGTGGCGTTGGATGCCGTCGCCCTGGCCGGGCATGTTCGCTCGGGTGAACTGTCGGCTGTCGAGGTCGTTGAGGCGGCTATCGAAGCGATCGAAAGCATCAATCCCGCCATCAATGCCGTGACACTGATCGATGCGGACCGGGCGCTTTCCGCGGCGGCAAGCTGCAACCGGCAGGCCGCACTCGCCGGCATTCCCTTCTTGGTCAAGGACACCGGCGTCAATGTACGGGAGTGGCCGACGACGCACTCGTCGCTCTACTTCAAGGATGCCGCGCCGAAGCCCGACAGCGAGATCGTCCGGCGCTGGCGGGCCGCCGGTCTGATCTTGCTGGGAAAGACAAACACGCCTGAATTTGCCAACGACTTCGTCACCGAACCCAGCTTTCGCGGCCCCACCTTGAATCCCTGGGATCCTTCGCTGACGGCGGGCGGCTCAAGCGGCGGAGCTGCCGCCGCGGTGGCAAGCGGCATGGTGCCGGTCGCCCACGGTTCCGACATCGGCGGCTCGATCCGGGTGCCGGCTGCCTGTTGCGGCGTGTTCGGCATGAAGCCGTCGCGCGGGCTCACGCCTGTCGGCCCCTATCGAGGTCAGGTCGGCGCCGGCCTCTACGCCGACAGTGTCCTATCCCGCACCGTTCGGGACAGCGCCGCCATGCTGGACATGACTGCCGGTCCAGAGCAAGGAGCGCCTTACTCCGTGCCGAAATCGGTGCCGTCCTACCTGGACTGGCTGTCTTCCCCCGGCGAGCGTCTGCGCGTCGCGTGCCTGGCGCACCGGCCGGATGGCACGCCGGTCGCGTCCGAGATCGGGGAAAAATTCCAGGAAGCCATGAGCCTCCTCGAGGACATGGGGCACGAGGTCACAGAGGCGCGTTTCCCGCGGGAAGCCAGTGCCGAAGCGGACTGGAGCATCTTCTGGATGTCGGAGGTCGCGCGGCTGGTTGACGAGCGCGCCGATGAGATCGGGCGGATGCCGGGTGCCGGCGAAATCGAAAGCCTGACTCGTCACGCTCTCGACAGTTTTCGGCGATCCTCGGCCGCCGATTATCTCAGGGCGCAGGACCATGTGCACAGCGCTTCGCTGGCGATGGCGATGGCGTTCGATGGGTTCGACCTGATCATGACGCCGACGACGGCCGAGCTTACGCCCCGGCTTGGCGCCATCCATGGCGATGGTGCTCTCTTCGATTACGAGGCTTGGGCGAGCCGGGCCTACGGCTTTGCGCCCTTCACCGAAATCTTCAATGTCACCGGGCAACCGGCCGCCAGCCTGCCGCTTTTTCAGTCGAAGGGCGGCCTGCCGATTGGCATCCAGCTTATTGGCCGCAAGAACGAGGACCACCGGCTGCTTCGCGTTTCCCTTGACCTGGAGCAGGCAACCGCATGGACGGCGCGCTACCAGGCGATCCGTGCCAGACACTTTCAGGCATGAACCAGGAGGCTCCGGCGACGTAGGGGGCGTCGACGATGTTGGTTCATACCGAAATTAGGTGCTGCCCGAGCAGCGATCGCGCCGTCGGTAACAGACGCAAAACCTCCGCGGGCCTGGCGAATTCCCCTTGTACGGTCTGCTGAAGCGCCTGCCAGTCCGGGGAGGCGGCCAAGGCCGCTTCATGCCGGGCATACGCTTCGGCGCTTGCGAAACCCGTGATGCTGATGAAGACGTTTTCGCTGGCCCGCACCGGCAGCCGCGGAAAGCTGTTTTCGGCATGTTCGGTGACGAAGGCGGCCAGCGGCTGTGCGCCAAATGCGGCAAGTACCGGAAGAGCCGCCGTCTGGAAGTCCCTGGCGAAGCCGGCTTCCAGGCCCGGTCGCAAATGATGAATCTTGATGACAACAATTGTCTGCAAAGCACTGCTTGCGCTTGGTTCTTCGAGATCCGTCTGGATTGCTCGTTGCGATCCCGAGGGATCGAAGCCGGCGCCCGGCCAGGCCGGCCTCAGCAGCAACACGTCGTCGGAATCGATCATCGTGGCGTTGGCGGCGTCGCGCCAGGCAGCCCAGACCGGCCCGTCATAGAAGGCGGTCAGAGCGTTTTTCCGCGCTTCCATGCCGTCGAAGCCGCGCAGCCAGACGAACGTGTCCGGCCGGTCGAGATCGCGGAACTGGCCGATGATGGTCATTCCCGCGGTTTCCTGCCCCTCGACCAAGTGATTGTCGAAGATGCCGATCAGCGTCTCGCGCCGGCCGGGTTTCAGCGTGTATTGCCTGAGTTCGACGAGCGGCGAGGCGAGCAGATCGGGATTAGGTATGGCGTTCAAAGGCAGGTTCATCGCGCGAGCTCCAAAACAGGACAGTCATCCTGTTTTGCAAAACAGACCGGTTGTCCTGTTTTGTCAATCTGCTATCGTGTGAAGATGTCAGCAGAGATATCCGCTCGCCCAAGGTCGCGGGCTCAAAAACGCACCAACGACCCCGAAGGCATGCGCAAGAAAGTGCTCGACGTCGCCGAGGAGGCGTTTCAGGCACGCGGTTATCATGCGTCCAGCATGGGCGACCTGATGGCGACGGCGGGCGTCACCGGCGGCGCGCTGCACCACCATTTCGCGACCAAGAAGGCGCTGGCGCTTGCAGTGATCGAGGAGCGGGTCGCCGCCGCGGTCGAAGAGACATGGATCGCACCGGTGCGGATGGCTCCCTCAGCGCGCGAGGGCGTGCGCTCCGTGTTCGCGGCCGTCGCGGCGGAGCTGGAGCGGCAAGGTTTCGTGCGCGGTTGCCCGCTCAACAACCTGGCGCATGAGCTATCGGTTGCCGATCCGGATTTCCGCATTGCCCTTGCCGGCATTTTTTCGGCCTGGCGCCAGGGGATCGCCGACAAGATCAGCGCCGATCAGCAGGCGGGACGGGAGCTGGGCACCGATCCGCAGCGCTTCGCAGCGCTCGCCGTCGCCAGCTATTCGGGCGCCATGTCGATGGCCAAGACCGCACAGGACGCAAGCGTGCTGCGCGACTGCCTGATGGCGTTGGAGCAGGGAGTTATGTCGTCCAAAACGGGAACGAGGCGACGTAGCAGGATACTGCACAGAGCCCTTTGACGCCGGCAGGACAGTCGCTCACTATGACCGAGGCGGGGAGGCCGAGCTCTTAATTCGGCAGCGGCTTGATCAGCTCGTAGCCGACCACGCTTTCGGCGCTGGTGCCCTCGTCATAGCGCCTGGCCACAACTGCCTGCAGATCGGGTGCGTAAAGCGCGGTGAACTCGTCCCGCGTCTCGCCGGCCTCGCTCCTGATCGTCTGCTTGACCGCGAGCACGGCGTATTTGCAATCACCCAGGCTGAACGTCTCCTTGCCCTTGACGTTGATCTCCAGCGTCTCGGTGGCCTTCGGCGGCTTGTTCGGTGCAAGACGGGCAAACACGATCTTGCTCTTGGCCCCCGCCTTCAGTGGGAACACCTTCCTGAGATCGGAGAACGGGATCATCGCCATCTGCCCTGTGCTGCTGTCGCGAAACACTTCGATCAGACCGCCGAACAGGTACTGCGACTGCGGCGATTGCGACTGGTATTTGTTGGCAACCGCCACCATTCCGCCCGCCGCCGGACGAAATTCGCTGTGGATGCCAGGCCTTTCGAGAACGAAGCCGGCCTTGGCCGATTTGGCGTCGATGCACGCGGAGGCGTGCGCTGCGCTCGTCATCGCCAGGATCGCCATTGTCATGCCGATGGATGCAGTTTTCATGGCGTCCTCCTCTGCCCGTGCAAGTTGAATGCCGAAAGCAATGCCAGACCTGGGAGAACGTGTCGACACACTTTGCGAGCAACTGGACTGCCGGTTCGCGTCGTGCTGAATTTTAGCGCATGATGCATCGCATTTCCGCCCGACCGGTCTCCCGGCGCAGTTTCCTGATGAAGGCAGCGGCCGTTGCCGCGGCCGGCGCCGTTTCGCGCCCGGCCTTCGGCCAGACCGGGCAGCGCATTCCGCCGATCGACGCCACCTTCCTGTTTATCGCTGATGTCCATGCCTGTCGCATGGCGAACGGATTGAGCCCGCACTGCGAGCAGGAAGGCAAGACCGACGCCGCCCTGCTGCGCAATGTCGCCGCACTCAACGGCGTCGCCGACAGACAATGGCCAGCTGAAATCAACGGCGTCGCCACCGGTCTGCATTCGACGGGCAATATCGGCACGCCGCTCGGCCTCGTCGTTGGCGGCGACATCACCGATGATGGTGGCGGCCAGATCACCCAGCCCAGCGAAGGCACGCAGCTGCTCCAGTTCAGCCAGCGCTACCAGCAGGGCGTTGGCCCCGACCGCGTGCACATGCCGGTCTATGTCGGCCTCGGCAATCACGACCTCGACCAGAACGGCCCGCGCTCGCATGTCGACTGGTACCGCCGCGAAATGCGCGACTACGTCGAGGTCAATCACCGCCCCGGCGTTTTCTTCAAGCCGCCCGCGCCGGCGACCAACTACGATCTCGAGACCGATTGCTATTCATGGGATTGGGGCGGTCTGCATCTTGTCCAGACGCACCGTTTTGCCGGCGATACCGGCCATGGCGCAGTCAGCAGCCTGCCATGGCTGAAGCAGGACCTGGCGACCTATGCCGGCGACGGCCGCCCGGTCATCCTGTTCCAGCATTATGGCTGGGATACTTTTTCGATCGAAAGATGGGACGCAGCCGAGAAGACCTTCGACGAAGGCGGCAAGGGTCCGCCGCACTGGTGGAGCGAAGCTGACAGGCAGGCGCTGCTGGCTGTGCTAAAGGGTTACAACGTCGTCGGCATCTTCCATGGTCACCAGCACGCGACGCCGATGATCTACCATCGTGACGGGCTCGATTTGTTCAAGCCGAAGGCCGCCTTCATGGGCGGCTTTGCCTTGGCGCGGGTGACCGGAAACAGCATGGATGTGGTGCTGGGCGAAGCCGCAGGAGATCATGGCGAGGTCACCTTCACCAATGCATACAGCAAAAGCCTGACTTTCTGACGGGCAGGAGAGGGCGCAAAAAAGGCGGCCGAGCCGCCTTTTTCTGGTTTGCGAAGCGTCGGCGTCAAAGCGCCTTCTTCACCTTGTGCTTCACGTCGCCGTAAGCCTTCTGCATCTTGCCGGTCGCCTTGTCGACGTCGCCTTCGGCCTCGGTGCGCCTGTTGCCGGTGGCCTTGCCGGCGGTCTGCTTGACCGAGCCCTTGGCTTGCTTGGCAACGCCGGCAACCTGATCCTTGTTCACCATCTCGCATCTCCTGATCCGTTCGCCTGGAGAAACGGTCGCGGATCGCTTAGGTTCCGGGTTCTGCCCGTCGATTGGGATAGCTTCCGGCCGCGAAGCCGACAGGATAGGGTGCGCGAGAAGCCCGAACAGACAGGGCCGGAGGGACAATGGCTGAATTCACGCTCTTCATCGGCAACAAATGCTTCTCGTCCTGGTCGCTGAGGCCATGGCTGGCGATGAAGCATCTGGAGATCCCGTTCGAGGAAGGTCTTGTGCGCCTGCGCACGCCCGAGACCGCGGCCAATCTGGCCAGGATATCGCCGACCGGCCAGGTGCCGGTGCTGAACCATCGGCTGCCGAATGGCGAGGTCCGGATCGTCTGGGAAACCCTTGCCATCCTTGAATATCTCGCCGAGTTGTTTCCCGGGAAAAAGCTCTGGCCGGCCGACATCGGCGCCCGCGCGCTGGCCCGCTCGGCGGCGACAGAGATGCATTCCGGCTTTCGCGAGGTCCGCTATGGCTGGCCGATGAATTTGCGCCGGCCAAAAGGCCACAAGCCGCTCGACGCCGAAGGTGAGGCACAAGGGGCGCGCATCGAGGAGCTATGGCGCGAATGCCGCGAAAAATACGGCAAAGGCGGCCCGTTCCTGTTTGGCCATTTCACCGCGGCCGACGCCATGTACGCGCCGGTCGTCACCCGCTTCGACACCTATGGCGGCACGCTGGCAACCGATACCCGCGCCTATGTCGACGCCGTGCTTTCGATGCCGGCGATGCGCCAGTGGTATGCCGAGGCGGCGAAAGAGCCTTGGCCGGAGCCCGGCCCAGACGAATAGAGCCGAGCAACCCGCAAGCTGGTCTTCCACTTCGCCGCCCGCGGCCTATCTGAAGATCGGGCTGGGGCCTCGGAGACTTCACAATGATATCTGTTCCTTCCGCATTGGCCGGCAAGGTCGCGCTCGTTACCGGCGCATCGTCGGGCATTGGCGAGGCGACGGCTGCGGCTTTGGCCGCCGCCGGGGCCAAGGTGGCGATTGCCGCACGCCGCGCCGATCGCCTCGAAGCGCTGGCCGCGCGTATCGAAAAGGCCGGCGGCGCGGCGCTCCGCATCGAGGCCGACGTCACCAGCAACGATGATGTCACCGACATGGTCGACAAGGTTGTCGCCGAATGGGGCCGCCTCGACATCCTCGTCAACAATGCCGGGGTGATGCTTCTGTCGCCCGCCGCCGAAGCGGTGCTCGACGACTGGCGCCGCATGGTCGAGCTCAACCTGCTGGCGCTGATGGGGGTCACCAAGGCGGCGCTGCCGCATCTCAGGGCCGCCAAGGGTCACATCGTCAACGTCTCGTCGGTCGCGGGCCGTGTCGCCAATCCGGGGGCCAGCGGCTATGCAGCAACCAAGTTCGGTGTCGTCGGCTTTTCCGAATCGCTGCGCCGCGAAGTCTACGCCGACAAGGTTCGCGTCACCGTCATCGAGCCCGGCCTGGTGCGCACCGAGCTCGGCGACCACATCACCAATCCGGCGTTCAAGGCTGATCTCGACAAGCGGCTTGCCGCAATGGAGGCGCTGACCGCCGAGGACATCGCCGCGGCCATTCTCTACGCCGTGAGCCAGCCGCCACACGTGAACGTCAACGAGATCGTCATCCGCCCGACCGACCAGGAACGATGAACGGCGTCGGATCTTTTCACTACGCCTCAAATCCCGCCCGCAGGAAATCGCCACATTCCTCGACCAGCCGCGACGGGTCCCTCGCGAGGTAGACGCCGAAATCCGCCGTCGGCGCCGGCGGCAGGTTGAAGCGTCCGTTGAGGCTTTGGCAGTCGGGCGGCAGCCCCTCCTGCAGCAGAAGCCCGATGCCAAGCCCGGCCCTCAGCGCCGAGATTAGTGTAGCGAAGGTCGACACGCGGCAGCCGATCTTCCAGCCGATCCCGGCCTCGGCGAGCGAAGCCAGCATCCTGTCCTGCCAGGAGCAGGCGCCTTCGAAGATGATCAGCGGCAGCTCGACCTCGTCGTCGATCTCGATCATGCGGCTTGCCGCCCAGACCAGCTGTCGCGACAGATGGCCTCGCGGCGCCATTGTGAAGCGCGCCGGATCGGCCATGACGATGTCGCATCTTCCTTCGCCCAGCGACTTGCTGAGATCGCTGCTGCTGGCCGATGTCAGTTCGATCTCCACGGAAGGATGCCGGCGCCGGAAGTCGGCGATGATCAACGGCAGCCGCGTTACCGCCAAATCCTCGACGATGCCCAGCCGGACACGGCCGACCAGCCTGCGGCCTTCAATCTCGCGCCTGGCATCGTCGCCGATCGCGATGGCCTTGCGGGCGAAGGCGAGCAGGATCTCGCCGGCCTCGGTCAGCGTCACGCCGCGCGGCGAGCGGTGCAGCAGCTCGGCACCCACTTCGCCCTCGAGGCGCTGAAGCTGCATGCTCACCGCCGCCTGGGTGCGGGCAAGCCGATCGGCCGCCCGGCTCACCGTCCCGGTATCGGCCACGGTGACGAAGGCGCGCAGCAGTCTGACGTCGATATCTCCGGTCATAAGAATTCCTGATAGCTGTGTCAGCACTATCAGGCTATCCGAAAGCCCGATCTGAATTCAAGGTCTGCTCGCACGAATGAAAACAGGAGCAGCCACCTTGTCCTACAGAAGAAGATTTGAAGAGCTCGGTGTCGCCTGGCCGTCGCTCGAGCGGTCCGCTTTGCCGTTCTCGCCGACGGTTCGCGTCGCTGACATCGTCTATGTCTCCGGCCAGATACCCGAGATCGGGTCGGATATCGCCGCAATCGGCCGGGTTGGCGCAGAGATCGATCTGGCTGCTGCGCGCAACGCCGCCCGGCTTTGCGCGGCCAACATCGTCTATTGGCTGGACAAGGAACTGGACGGCAATCTCGACCGCGTCGTGAAATTCGCCAAGCTGACCGTCTATGTGAATGCGGCGGCCGGCTTTTCGGCCTATTCGGAGGTCGGCAACGGAGCATCCGAATTTCTGCTCCATGTTTTCGGCGGGCGTGGCGAGCACGCCCGCTGCTCGCTCGGCATGGCCGGCTTGCCGGCCAATGTTCCGGTCGAAGCCGACGCTATCGTGCATGTCCGCTGATGCACCCCCAAAGCATGCCCTCGGGCCTGACCCGAGGCTACGCAGTCGAACCAGGAGGAGGCTTGGCTTGATAAGTGCAAATCTTGAGGGACGGAAGGCGCTTGTTCTTGGCGGAGGCAAGGGCCTCGGTTTCGGCGTTGCCGAAGCGCTCGCGACGAAAGGTGCCGAGATCATTCTGGTCGGACGAGGGGAGGCGACCCTGGATGCGGCACGGCGCGCGATCGAGGCCGCCGGCCACATCTGCTCGACCTTCAGCGCCGACCTCTCGGACAACGACAGCGTCTCCCGACTGATCCGTGCCGTCGAGGACGAGCATCAGCGGATCGACATCGTCCTGCTCAATGGCGGCGGCCCGCCGCCCTTCGCGGCCAGCGTCTTCGATGCGAGCGTCTGGGAGAAGCAGTTCACCAGCATGGTGCTGAGCCAGATGCGCATCGCCATTTCTTTCCTGCCAGGCATGCGGGCGCAGCGCTGGGGGCGCATCATCGCCGTTTCTTCGACTTCCGTCCGCGAGCCGATCCGCGGCCTCACCGCTTCGAATGCGCTGCGTGCGTCGCTCGCCGGCTGGGCCAAGACGCTGGCCGGCGAAGTGGCGGCGGACGGCGTCACCGTCAACCTGTTGCTGCCGGGCCGTTTTGCGACGGATCGGACGAAAGAGTTCGACGCCATGGACGCAGCCGACAGGGGTGTCGACGCCGCCGTGATCGCCGCCGAGAGTCAGGCCGAAATCCCGGCAAAGCGTTATGGCACCCCCGCCGAGTTCGGCGCGGTTGCCGCATTCCTGGCCAGCGACGACGCCGCCTATATTACCGGCGTGGCGTTGCCGGTGGATGGCGGCCTCAGCCGCGGCATGCTGTGAGGAGCACGAGCAGCGGCGGGATGGTCGCATCACCTTCGTGCCTTTTATCTGCGCGGGGGGCGTCCTGTTTGTCGTCCGCCTTTCTCAAGATCGCTCTTTCGAGAAAGGCTTTTCGACACCGAAAAAATGCCCCGGCGCCAAAATGGTTCCCGGCTGGAGCAATTCCAGGACAAGTGTGAACGATTTTCCGTCCGGAATTGCGCAAAAACAAAGAGCTCCAAGTGGTTTTTTGGCAGGCAATAGTCCGGCCTTTGCTGTCGGATTCGCCGGCGCGAGGGTCGCCGCCGCGCGTCTCCACGAGTGTCGCAAATCAAAAAATTTGACACGGCGCGGAAAGAAGTCTATAAGAACTTTGTCGATGTTTGTTTGACCGACTTTTGTTATCCGCGTGCCAAGGCGCGCCTTTGACGAACTTCCCCATCAAAATCGAGACAAACGTTGTTGTGCATCCGCATGACGACGAACGAATATTTGCCATGGAAAGGGTTCGTTATGAGCACAGGCACAGTTAAATGGTTCAACGCCACCAAGGGTTTTGGTTTTATTCAGCCTGACGACGGTTCTGCCGACGTTTTTGTCCACATCTCAGCCGTCGAGCGCGCCGGAATGCGCGACATCGTCGAGGGCCAGAAGCTTGGCTACGAGATGGTCCGCGACAACAAGTCGGGCAAGATGTCCGCCGACCAGTTGAAGGCGGCCTAAAACGGAATTCAGCCTCACCGGTGACCACGGATGTACTGGCACCGGTGAATGGCTAATTCCAGCGCATGATCGCGGGGAGGCTAAGTCCCAGTTCATGCGCATGAGAAGAGCGTCTCTTTGCGCGTCTCTCGGGATGCGCAGGCGCTCTCATGGAAGGTCAGGCGGTGCCTGGCCTTTTTCATTTTTGCGCTTCGACCGCCGAAAGAGCGCTGCTCGACGGCCCGGACGTGCTAAGAGGCTGTTTCGAAATTCGCTCTGGCGAGTCATATGGTGGGTTCGAGAACCGGAGGGCAGCGGACATTTGGCCCGTGAGCACCGGAAGCGCGGAAAACGCCATCAGATGGCCGTCAGAGTAGAATTTCCCAGCAATTTGAAACCGGCTGCCGTATTGCTTTGTGCGGGATCCTGGCCGAAGACCAGTCTCGTCACCGTTTGGGCGGCGCGCTCCGAACCGGGAGAAAGACCTTGACCGAACCTTCAAAAAAACCTCGCGACCAGGCCGAATCCATCTTCAGCAAGACGCGGACCCAGTCGATGTCGCTCGACCGCATCAATTCCGAACGGGATGCCGTCAGCCAGGCCCGCGAAGCCAAGACCGCACGGCTGCGCGAACTGCGCCTGGAAAAGGAAGCCGACGACATGGCGGCGGCGGTTGCGCTCGCGGCCTCGCCGAAACGCGCGGGCAAACGCTGATGGCCACCAAACGTGTGCCTCAAAAGGCGATCGCCGCCGATTCGACCATCGCCGATGTCGTGGGCGAACTCGACAAGCCGGTCGAATATGTCCGGCGCGTGCTCGAAAAGCTCGAGCGCTGCCGGCGTGTCCACGGCGATGCCCAGGTGCGGCTCGGCGTGCGCGGCCGCGCCGAATGCCCCAATTATCTGATCGAATACGTCCGGGAAAACGCCAAGACGCACGAGCGCGTGACCTTTCAGGACGCCGCCTACAGCGGCAGCACGCATCGCGAACTGGCCCCCCGGCACATCGAGGAGGCCAGGAACTGGTCGCCCGAAGAAATGAACATCACGGCCGTTTCGGCGCTCATCGGCCGCCTTCGCAATCCGAACGCGCCATCATCGCGTTTCTCTGATGAGGATTGATATGGCAATCAAGTTTTCCGCCAAGGGGCAACCGGCAGCACCTGCTGCCGCCGTGAAGCCGGCCAAGCCGGCCGCCGCGCCAAAAACCGGCGAAGCCGCCCAAGCGGGCACCGATCTGTTCAGGTCGCCGGCCGAAGCGCCGCCGCGCAAGCCGAAGAAGAAATAGCGCCCTTGCAGCAGGATGCCGGCCGGAAATCGGCGCCAAGGCTGCTTGCCTTGGCGGTCGCAGAGGATTTTTCGTCGCCACAAGAGGGCGCCGACCCGGTTGCCTTCGATTGCCAGACCTGTGGCGCCTGCTGCGCCTACTCGTCAAGATGGCCGCGCTTTTCAACCGAGGATGACGCTCAGCTCGACCTTATCCCGCAAAAATACGTGGCTGCCGACGAAGCCGGCATGCGCTGCGACGGCGCGCGCTGTTCGGCACTGCGCGGCGAGGTCGGCAAGTCGACCGCCTGCGGAATCTATGAGATCCGTCCCGACGTCTGCCGCGCGTGCATGCCGGGCGATGACGACTGCCTGATGGCGCGCCGGGCTCACGGACTGCCGACGCTGTAATGACAGCACACGCGCTGGCGTCCCCAGTTTAAATTTCCTCAGTCGGATGATCGAAAGTCGCTGCGGTAGAGGCCGGGCGATCGTCCGGTCAACCGTTTGAATGCCTGCGAGAACGACGGCACCGATTCATATCCGACGGCGCGCCCGATCTCGCCAATATTCTGGTTCGTTTCCCGCAGAGCCTTGGCGGCAAGATTCATCCGCCATCGAGTCACATAGGACAGCGGCGGCTGTCCCACCAGTTGAGCGAAGCGACGCGCGAAGGTGGCTCGGGACTGTGCCGCGCCGCTTGCAAGGGAAGCGATGGTCCAGGGATTGCCCGGCCGCTCGTGGATCAGGCGCAAGGCCTGCGCAATGCCTTTGTCGCGCAAGGCGCCAAACCATCCCCCTGTTCCGAGTGGCTGATGTTCGATCCAGGCACGCAACAAGAAGATCAATGTGCTGTCGAGAAGGCGTGGGGCGACAATGTCGTGGCCGCCGAGATTGCCTTTCGCTTCGACCTGTAGAAGTTCCAGGGCAAGCCGCAGCGGCTCGCTGGTGTGGATCTGATTCCGGGTCAAATGAATCAGCGGAGGAAACAGCGAAACCATCGGATATGGCCCGACGCCGTCGAGTGAATATCTCGCACAAAGAAGAGTTGTCGCGCCGCTTTCGCTTTTCGGTTCCAGTCCGCTCCGATTCGCGGAAAGGACGGCGGATATCGATGCCGTCGGTGCACCCGCCGGATTGCAAAGGGCATGCCCGATACCGCTCGCGACAAGGATGACGTCTCCCTCGCCTAAGCGGATCGGCTCTTTTTCACCGGCTAGCCGCAACCAGCATTCGCCGTTCTGTATGACGTGGATGGCGGCATTGCTTGTCGGATCGACTGAAATACCCCATGGCCGATGCAGGGTCGCGCTGCCGATCATGGCGCTGCCAAATCGCAGCGAAGCAAGAACTTCGGACAAGGCGTCCATGAGAACCATCCTCCGACGATGAACCAGATGACGATATTAGACGATTGGATAAGAATCCAGGCGAATAGCGTATCGACCATCTCACAAGCGTGGCTGATCATGTTGGCAATATCGGCCTGCGGACTCCTGTCCATGCCAGGCAAAAGCAGGCGCCCCACGGAGCAAAAACATGCGTGACGAACCATCAAATCCAGTTCCAGCCAAGAGCTTTAATTCGCTCGAGACCAACAAGACGATCGTCCTGGACTTCATCGACAAAGCAGTAAACCAGGGCAACATCGACGCTGCTGGCGAACGCTACATCCAGCACAATCCGAACATTGCGGATGGTGCGGACGGCTTCAAAGCCTATCTGCAGCAGCTCAAACAGTCATTTCCCCTCGTGAGGGGAGAGGTGAAGCGGATTTTTGCCGAAGGGGATTTCGTCATCGTGCACATGCACGCAAAACGTGAACCCGAAGAGGAGGGCTTGGCCATTGTCGACATTTTCAGGATGAAGGACAGCAAGCTCGTCGAACACTGGGAAGTTCGGCAGCCCATCGCGGAGAGCAAGCTGCACGCCAACAGCATGATCTGAATGCGCATAGGCTCTCAGGCTGGCTTGTGCCCGCACGGTTCGCTGATTACGCTGCCGGCGGCGGGGCCAACGCCGGGAGACCATCCGTGAGCATCGAATTCCTGTTGACGTCGCTGATTGTCGTGGCTTCGCCCGGCACCGGCGTTCTCTATACGCTGAGCGCCGGGCTTTCGCGTGGTGCGCGCGCCAGCATCATTGCCGCTTTCGGCTGCACGCTCGGCATCATCCCGCACATGGCGGCCGCCATCACCGGCCTCGCGGCACTGCTGCACACCAGCGCCGTCGCCTTCGAAACGCTGAAATATCTTGGCGTCGCTTATCTTCTCTACATGGCCTGGAACACGCTGAAGGAGAAGGGCGGCCTGAGCGTCGACGAAGATGTCGCGCCGCGATCCGCCGGCAAAGCGATCGCCTCCGGCATTCTGATGAACATCCTCAATCCGAAGCTGTCGATCTTCTTCTTTGCCTTCCTCCCGCAATTCGTCAGCACCACCGAACCGCATGCGCTGTCGAAGATGCTGGAACTCAGCAGCGTCTTCATGCTGCTCACCTTCTTGGTCTTTGTCGGCTACGGCGTTTTCGCGGCGTCGATCCGCAGCCATGTCGTGTCGCGGCCAAAGGTGCTGACCTGGATGCGCCGTACCTTCGCCGGAGCCTTTGTCATGCTCGGCGCCAAGCTGGCGCTGGCAGACCGGTAGCTCTCGCTCTTTTGACGCAATTCCGGACGGGAAACCGTTTTCACACCTTTCCTGGATTTGCTTACCGCTGCGGATCGGCCGGCCCGCCTGCGGTTTCGGAAGCCTCGCCGCCTCCGAAACCGGGAGCAGCGCGAACACCCAGCCGCCAGGCCGATGGCGGGACGCCGATCATCTTCTTGAAGGCACGGCTGAACGCCGCCTCCGACTCGTAGCCGATTTCCGCCGCTATGTTTGCGACGTTAGTGTTGCCGGCGCTGAGCAATTCCGAGGCAATCTGCATCCGCCACTTGGCGAGATAGTGCATCGGCGGCATGCCGACGAGTTTCGTGAAGCGCTCGGCCAGCACGGTGCGCGACAGCGCGGCCTCCTTCGCCAGCGCCTCCACCGTCCAATTGTGCGCCGGCCGGTCGTGGATCAGCGCCAGCGCCTTGCTCAGATGCGGATCGCGCAGGCCCGCCAGCCAGCCGGTTTGTTGTGGCGGCAGCGACTCCACATAACGGCGCAGCACCTCGACGAACATCAATTCGCTGAGCTTGGTGAGAACCGTCTCGCTGCCCGCACGCTTTTCCGCGACCTCCGACACCGCCAGCTTGATGAACTGGCCGAGCCAGCCGCCGTCGCCTTTCACGTCTCCGGCCTTGATGACCGGCGGCAGCGCTTCGAGCAGCGGATTGAAGGGCAGCGCATCGCAAGCGAGATAGCCGCATACCAGCCGGGCCGACAGCGATCCGTCCTTGACGTAGTTGATGGGAAACGGTGTCTGGCTGGCGGCGGCGATATCCAGCACATCCGCGGTCGGCGGATCCGCGCGCAGGGCCGGATTGCTCGACATGATATGCGGATCGCTCCTGGTGAAGACCACGACTTCGCCGGCCTCCACGGGTATCGCCTCCTTGCCGATGATGCGGGCGAAGCAGCGGCCGGCCGTGAGCACGTGGTAGGAAATCAGGTGATCCGCGCCCGGCAGTATCCTCGGCAGTATCGAGGCGGGGGAGGGCGAGCAGACCGCCCAGGGGTCCTGGGCCGCGATGTCGAAAAATGTCGCGCCGGTGAGACGCACCTTTTTCAAGAGGTCAGACAGAGCGTCCCCGGCCATTCCATCCATATCCCGTAAGTTGCGCGGCAACCCGGCGCGACATCCCTTTCGAGTTCCGGACGCGCTGTCAAGTAAGGCGGACGCCCCGTCATTCCGTTCATTGCCGGAAGCTTTACACCCGTCGGTGCTGAGTTCTGTCTCAAATCAGCTGCTGAGCGCAGTCGAACTCAAGAAAAATGAGGATCTAAGTCATGACGGTACATAAGGGCGGGTGTTTTTGCGGCGCCGTGGAAATCGAAGTGCACGGAGCGGCCGAGGCGATGGGCTACTGCCATTGCAGTTCCTGCCGTTCGTGGTCGGCGTCTCCCGTGAACGCCTTCACGCTGTGGAAGCCGGAAAACGTCAAGGTCACCAAGGGCGAGGAGTTCCTGTCCGGCTTCGAGAAGTCAAACATGAGCGACCGTCAGTTCTGCACGAAGTGCGGCGGCCATCTGATGACCGATCATCCGCCGCTCGGACTGGTCGACGTCTATGCGGCCACGATACCGACGGTGAAGTTCACGCCGGGGGTTCACGTCAACTACGCCGAGACGGTCCTGCCGATGAAGGACGGATTGCCGAAGCTGAAAGACTTCCCCGCCGAACTCGGGGGCTCGGGCGTGAGCGTGCCGGAGTAACCCTGCAATGACACACGATTTCCAACAGCCACATCTCACGACAGGAGAATACGCATGGACATCACGACATTTCGCGCCACGCAGGAGCCGATCAAGGATCTTTATCGCAAGGATGCGCGCGCGGCACTTCTTACGCTGAAGGCCAAGGGCAGTGCCGACGACTCCAAGGTCACTTGCAAGGTCGAGACAGGACGTGGGCTCGCGCTGGCGGGCATCCATCCGAAGGCCGGGGGCAGCGGACAGGAGCTTTGTTCCGGCGACATGCTGCTGGAAGCCCTTGTCGCATGCGCCGGCGTCTCGATGAGGGCCGCGGCCGCCGTTCTCGAAATACCGATCAAGTCGGCCGAAATCTCCGCCAAGGGCGACGTCGATCTTCGCGGCACGCGGCGTCACCGAAGGTGTGCCGGTCGGCTTCAAGGAGATCCGCCTGCGGTTCGACATCGAGACCGACGTTGCGCAAGACCGGCTGACTGACCTGCTCGAGCTCACCGATCGCTACTGCGTGATCTTCCAGACGATCCATCGCAGTCCCAAGACCTTCGTGAAGCTTCACAAAGTCGTGCGGTAACCGCGCCCTGCCCGGAATCCTAAACTTTGGGGATTCCTGGCTGGGCCTGAGCGCGGCCTCACTGAATGCAGCTTGGCTGAATGCAGCTGGTCGCGCCAAGCGTTATCCCTTCACGTAGCCCATTGCCTCGACGATCTGCCCGTCCGCCACGCGCATCAGGTTGACGCCGCGGATGGAATTGCCGTCGGCCATCCAGTAGCGCCAGCGGATTGTCGCCCGGTCGCCGGCGACGAAGGTTTCTTCGACGTCGAAGCGCGTACCGGGTCCGGTCGCGATCGCCGACCACAGTTCGACGCAGGCGCCCTTGCCGATGGGGCGGGCGCCGTCCGGGGCCGGCGTGGTGTTCTCGATCACGCAGTCTTCCGCCACCAGATCGTCGAGCGCCGATGGGTCGTGGCGCTGGAAGACGTCGTTGTAGCGCCGCATGATCTTGGCCGTTTCGGCGGAGCGTTTGGCCGCGGCGATGTCGATGATGAGTTCCTGTGTCATTGGATATTCCTTTCCCTTCAGTGATCAGTAGCGGTTTCGATGAGGCGGGCCTTGAGCGTGATCACGGCGACGCCGGCCAGCGCCCGCGATACGAGGCAGGTCTCCTTGGCCGTCTGTGCCAGCCGCTCGAAATCCCCCGCCGCCAGCCCGGCGACGCTTGCCTCCGTCTCCAGCTCGATACGGGTCAGCGTCGGCCCGGCCGCGGTGGCGCCGAGATGCGCTTTCGCGATCGTGTGGATGCGCGCGGGAGTGTAACCTTCGCGGCCGAGAATGGCGCTTAGCGCCATCGAGAAGCAGCCGGCATGCGCCGCCGCAATCAATTCCTCCGGGTTGGTGCCGGGACCGTCCTCGAAACGCGACGGGAAGGAGTAGGCACCTTCGAAGACGCCGCTACCTAGTCTCAGCCGACCCGAACCTTCCTTCAACGATCCCTGCCATTGAGCTTCTGCTTCACGAATGGTCATTGCGTCTCTCCTTTTAGTTTGAGGCTCGATCGAATTTTGGGGGGTGAACCAGTCAGGCGCCGTCGACGACCACTTTCCCGAAGACGTCGCCTTGCTGGAAATAGCGATAGGCGTCTTGGGCCTCGTCGAAGCCGAACACCTTGTCGATGACAGGCTTAAGCCGATGCACCGAGATGGCGCGCAGCATGGCTTCGAGGTTGGTGCGATTGCCGACGAACAGCCGGCTGATGGTGGCGAGGCTGCGCTGGTAGACCGGGCCGGGGATCTGCACCGTCCCGCCTTTCGCATCCTGTATGGTGAGAAGCACGATACGCCCGTAAAGCGCGCAGGCGATCATCGATTGCGCGAAGGTCGGCGGGCCGCCGGTCTCGACGACGAGGTCGACGCCGCCAGTCTGCTCACGCACCGCAGCACCCCATTCCGGCATGCCGGCTGTCGAGACGACGAGGTCGGCGCCCAGCGCCCGCAGCCGGTCCAGCTTCTCGCTGCGCGAACTGACGGCCACGACCCGGCAGCCGAGCAGCTTGGCGAATTGCAGCGCAAACAGCGCGACGCCACCTGAACCGATGACAAGGACCCATTGGCCAGGCTTCGGCATCTCGGCCGCCGTCACCGCATTCCAGGCGGTCAGGCCGGCGCAGGTCAGCGTCGCCGCTTGATGCCAGTCGAGATGATCGGGAAGCCGCACCGCCCATTGCTCATCGAGCACCGCGTATTCGGTCAGCATCCCGTCCAGCGTGCAACCGAGCTGGTCGATCAGCCCGGCATTGATGTGGCCGTCGATCCAGCGCGCAAAATAGCTGCCGGTGATGCGGTCGCCGACGGCGAAGCGGGTGACGGCATCGCCGACGGCAACGACTTCACCGGCACCGTCGCTCAGCGGGATAACGCCCTGGCGTGGCGCCAGTGGATAGGTGCCGTTGAGGATCATCGTGTCGCGGCGGTTGAGCGAAGCGGCGCGCACACACACGACGATCTCGTGTTGCTTCGGCGCCGGCTGCGCCTCGTCGCGCCTCACCAGGCGTTCGATTCCGCCGGTTCCTTCAAGGCGATAACTGCGCATATCGGCTTTCTCTCCCGAATATGTAGACTGATCTACATATTATGTAGACCGATTGCTATATTCGACGCAAGGCCTATAGTGTTCACTCCTGACAGAGGTTGATATGGCGAACGACACCCGCACCCGCATGATCGAGACGACGGCGCGGCTGCTGAGGCAGCGCGGCTACCACGGGACGTCGCTCAACGACATATTGAGCGCTTCCGGTGCGCCTAGAGGTTCGCTCTACTTCCACTTTCCCGGCGGCAAGGACCAATTGGTCATCGAGGTGACGCGCGACAGCGTCGACGAGGTGACGCAGAGGCTGGGCGCCGCGCTAGCCGCCGAAAAGGACCCGGCGGTCGCTGTCCACCATATCTACCAGTCGGTCGCCCGCATGCTGGAGGACAACCAGTTCACGCTCGGTTGCCCGATCGCGCCCGTGGTGCTGGACTCGCCGACAGACGTGCCGGAGCTGGCCGAATTGTGCCGCTCGGCTTTCGAGCAGTGGATAGGCTTGCTCAGCGCCGCCTTCGTCAGGGCAGGGGTGCCCGAGCGTCGCGCGCACGCGCTGGCATTGCTGGTCGAATCGTCGCTGGAAGGGCTGATGGTGATCGCACGCGCCACCCACGACCGTGCCCCTGTGCTGGCAGTAGCCGATGAAGTTGCGGCGCTGATTGAGGGTGCTTTGCCTGCCAAATCTCACCCTCGGCGGATTGACGCCGCCGTCTGAGCGGGCAAACCGCTAAGCAAAGCAAACAAAAAGGGCGACCTCTCGGCCGCCCTTTCTGTATCTGAAGGTAGATGGGTTGGATTGGAAATCCATGCCGCCACTCAAGCCCGCTTGCGGGCTTGAGAACGTGAGTTCATAGGCGTGCTTTATGGACTTCTTAGAAGTCCATGCCGCCACTCAAGCCCGCTTGCGGGCTTGAGCAACGTGAGTTCATGGGCGTGCTTTATGGACTTCTTAGAAGTCCATGCCGCCCATGCCGCCCATGCCGCCGCCGCCCATGCCGCCAGGCATGCCGCCGCCAGCCGACTCCTTCTTCGGAGCCTCCGCGATCATGGCTTCGGTGGTGACCAGGAGGCCGGCGACCGAGGCCGCGTCCTGCAGAGCCGTGCGCACAACCTTGACCGGATCGACGATACCCATGGCGATCATGTCGCCATATTCGCCGGTCTGGGCGTTGTAGCCGAAGGT